>CAJFTG010000067.1 GCA_904419875.1 Candidatus Avimonas caecicola
TAAACGCCAGGCCTCGCAAAGTTTTGAACTTCCATTCTGCTCAGGTATTATGGCACTTCGAACTCAATTCCTGTTGCACTTAGTTTGACAATTCACTATTTCCTTTCCCCTGCACCTTCCCGCACCTTCCCACACCTCCCCACGTCCTTCCGCACCTTCCTGCGTCCTCCCGCGCTCCCGCCCCGACGGCGCGGTGGCGCATAGAGCGGGAAATCCGGGAAAGCTTAAATACACACCGCTTTTTAGCCGGGGATTGCCAAGCCCCGCCCGACGCGATATAATAGGAAAAATGAGGTAAAGGAGAGGCGCCATGAACATCTGGCACGACATCCGCCCCGACTGGGTCCGGCCGGAGGACTTCACCGCCGTGATCGAAATTCCCAAGGGCGGGAAAAACAAGTATGAAATGGACAAGGAGACCGGCCTCCTCCGGCTGGACCGGGTGCTGTACACCGCCACCCACTATCCAGCCAATTACGGCTTTATCCCCCGCACCTACGCCGACGACGGCGACCCGCTGGACGTGCTGGTGATGTGCCAGGAGGCGATCGTCCCCATGACGCTGGTGCAGTGCTACCCGATCGGGGTGGTCAAGATGGCGGACGAAGAAAGCATCGACGAAAAAATCATCGCCGTCCCCTTCCGTGACCCCTCCCTTTCCTGTTACCGCGACATTTCCGAGCTTCCCGCCCATACCTTTGACGAAATCCAGCACTTTTTCACCGTGTATAAATCGCTGGAAGGCAAGCAGACCGCGGTGAAGGAGGCGCTTGGACGGACGGCCGCCGTCGAGATCATCCGGCAGAGCATGGAGGAATACGAACGGCACTACTGCGGCCGCCGAGTCTGAACCGGCGGCGCCCGAACGGATGCGGAACCCAACATTTTGATGAAAGGGGCCCTTGCCATGACCTTCTCCCCCAAGGAAGCCTTCCTGTCACGCTGCGCGCAGGAGCTCTCTTCCCTGTATGACCGGCTGTCCGCGCTGGAGGACATCCCCCTCTCTTCCCTGCCGCCGGAGGAGACGGCGCTGATCGTGGTGGACATGGTCAACGGCTTTGCCGTGGAAGGGGCGATGGCCAGCCCCCGGGTCGGCGCGCTGTCCGGCCCCCTCGCCGCGCTGACCCGCGCCTGCCGCCGCCGGGGGATGCCGGTTGTCGCCTTCGCCGATTCCCATACGGCGGACAGCATTGAGCTGGCGGCCTATCCGCCCCACTGCCTGCGGGGCACGCCGGAGGCCCGCCTGGTTCCCGAGCTGGAGGAAGCCGCGCGGGAAAACGCGCCGGGCAGCTTCGTACAAATCGCCAAGAATTCCACCAACGGCTTTATGGAGCCGGAATTCGACGCCTGGAGGCGGGAAAACCCCTCGGTTTCCACCTATGTGGTGGTCGGGGACTGTACGGACATCTGCATCCACCAGTTCGCGCTGTCGGCCAAGGCCCATGCCAACGCCCGGAATCTGCCCCTGCGGGTGCTGGTGCCCGCCGCGCTGGTGGATACCTTCGACGCGCCGGGCCATCCGGCCGACCTGGCCAACGCGGCTGCTCTGTATTCCCTGCGCGCCAACGGCGCCGAACTGTGCCGCTCCCTGGTCTATTGATGCCCCGCCGGCGGCATCCGCCATTTTCAGGAAAGGATCTGTTGTTTATGCAAAACCCGGAAAAGGACTTCCGCTTTGGGCAGGAAAACCTGACCCTGCTGACCGATTTCTACGAGCTGACCATGGCCAACGGCTTTTTTCAGAACGGCCGGAGGGATCAGATCGCCTATTTCGACATGTTTTTCCGTAAAATCCCGGACGGCGGCGGCCTGGCCATCATGGCCGGCGTGGCGCAGCTCATCGAATATTTGGAGAACCTTTCCTTCACCGAAGAGGACATCGCCTATCTGCGCTCCAAAAAGCTGTTCAGCGAAGAGTTTCTGGACTATCTGCGCACCTTCCGCTTCGCCTGCGATGTCTGGGCGGTGCCGGAAGGGACGCCCGTGTTCCCGCATGAACCGATCGTCACCGTCCGCGGGCCGGTGGTGCAGGCCCAGTTTATCGAGACGATGGTGCTGCTGGCGATCAACCACCAGTCGCTGATCGCCACCAAGGCCAACCGCATCGTCCGGGCCGCCCAGGGGCGGGCGGTGATGGAGTTCGGCTCCCGCCGGGCGCAGGGCTACGACGGAGCGGTTTACGGCGCGCGGGCGACCTATATCGGCGGCTGCGCCGGCACGGCCTGCACCATCGCCGACCGGGAATTCGGTATTCCCGCCCTGGGAACGATGGCGCACAGCTGGGTTCAGCTGTTTGACAGCGAGCTGGAGGCGTTCCGGGTGTATGCGCGGGAATATCCGCAGTCCTGCACTCTGCTGGTGGACACCTACAGCACGCTGAAGTCCGGCATCCCCAACGCCATCCGCGTATTCAATGAAGAGCTGCTGCCCCGCGGCTTCCGCCCGAAGGGCATCCGGATCGACTCCGGGGACATCACCTATCTGAGCAAAAAAGCGCGCAAAATGCTGGATGAGGCCGGTTTCCCCGACTGCCGGATCACCGCCTCCAATTCCCTGGACGAATACATCATCCGGGACATGATCCAGCAGGGGGCCTGCGTGGACAGCTTCGGCGTGGGCGAACGCCTGATTACCGCCGCCAGCGATCCGGTCTTCGGCGGGGTTTACAAGCTTGCGGCGGTGGAAATCGACGGGCAGGTCGTCCCGCGGATCAAGGTCAGCGAAAACGTCAGCAAGATCACCAACCCCTGCTTCAAGAAGCTGTGGCGGCTCTACGACCGTGAAAGCGGGAAGGCCCTGGCCGATGTGATGACCCTGCGGGACGAGACGATCGACGACACCAGGCCCTACGTCATTTTCGACCCGGAGCATATCTGGAAAAAGAAGACGCTTGAAAGCTTCCGGGCGGTGGAACTGCAGGTCCCGCTTTTCCTGAACGGGAAAAGGGTGTACGATTCGCCCGACATCGAATCCATCCGGGCGCACTGCGCGGCGCAGATCGACACCATGTGGGACGAGGTGCTGCGCTTCGAAAACCCGCATAAGTACTATGTGGACCTTTCCCAGCCCCTGTGGGATGAAAAACAGCGCCTCCTGTGCGAATACGGGAATTGACGCTCCCCCTCCCCCCGCGGCGGGAGCCCCGAATAACAGGATATGGCGGGATATGGCGGAAGGAAGAAGCCGCCATATCCCGTTTCCGTTTGTCCGGTGTGTTTCGGCGGCGTCCCTCAGGAAAAATTTTTCAGAAATTGAAAAAAGCCCTTGACAACGGAAGGAAAAAGGAATATACTCAATCATGTAATTAATCCAAATATTTAACAGTTACATTTTTGGAGGAGATATGGAACGTCAGAACCTGGCGGCGATGCTTTCCGCCCACGGCGTGCGGCCCACCCAGCAGCGCATCGCCGTTTTCGATTATCTGCTGACACACCATACCCATCCCTCGGCGGATACCATTTATAACGCGCTGTCCCGGGAATACCCGGTTTTCTCCCGCACCACCATTTACAATTCCTTAAACACCCTCCTTGAGGCAGGGCTGATCCGGGCGGTCACCATCACGCCGGAGGAGCAGCGGTTTGACGGAAACACCAGTGACCACGGCCATTTCCGCTGTCTTTCCTGCGGTGAAATTTTCGACTTTGAAGTAGACCCGGCGGTAATACGTTCCTTCTGCCCGTCCGGCTTCCGGGAGGAGCAGAGCAATCTGTTCTTCACGGGCCGCTGCCCCCGCTGCCTCCCCCCCCGCCACTGACGGAGGCGTTTTCCGTGTCGGTAATGTTCCATTACTTATATATTTTCAATTTTTAGGAGGAACCAACCATGAAAAAGTACGTATGCATGATCTGCGGCTATGTTTATGAGGGCGATTCCGCTCCCGCGGTATGTCCTGTCTGCGGCGCCACCGCCGACCAGTTCAAGGAGATGGGCGAAGCCGCCCCGGCCGCCGCTTCCTCCGCTCCCGCAGAAAGCGCGGGCGGACGCGTGTGGGCCGACGAGCACCGCGTGGGGATCGCCAAGGGCCTGGATGCCGAGGTTGTGGAAATGCTCCGCGCCAATTTCACCGGCGAGTGCTCCGAGGTGGGCATGTATCTGGCCATGTCCCGCGTCGCTCACCGCGAGGGTTATCCGGAAATCGGCCTGTATTGGGAGAAGGCCGCCTATGAGGAGGCCGAGCACGCCGCAAAATTCGCCGAGCTGCTGGGCGAAGTGGTGACGGACAGCACCCAGAAGAATCTGGAGATGCGCGTGGAGGCCGAATGCGGCGCCACCGAGGGCAAAATGAAGCTGGCCAAGCGCGCGAAGGAACTGGGCTACGACGCTGTGCACGACACTGTTCATGAGATGGCCAAGGACGAGGCCCGTCACGGCAAGGCGTTCGAGGGCCTGCTGAACCGCTATTTCGGCTGATGCCCGGGCGTTGCATATTTTCTCCTTTTTTCTCATAAAGTGAACAAAGACGGATCGGCGTTCCGCCGGGAAAGGTTTCCCCGTCGGAGAGCCGGTCCGTTTTTCATCGGTTTGTTTTAGGGGTATTGGGGGTATTTGGGATATCCGGAAGATTCCGTTTACTTTTTGGGCAAAGTGTGATATCTTATACCCATGCGGCCATTGTCCATTGCCAGGAGCAATTTCCCGCAGTCGCATGGAAAGGATGGAACGCCTTTATGAAAGATCGAAAAAAACCAATTGCCTTGTTATTGTCTGTTTTTCTCCTCCTCTCCCTGGCTGCCGCGCCAGCCGCGGCGGAAAACGGGGACGGGCAGGATACGACCCCGGGGGAAACCACCACAACGGGGGAACCGGTCGGGCCGACGGGACCGACCGACCCGACCGGGCCGACCGGACCGGCCGCCGAGCCGCGGTTCACCTTTGTGAACCACGGCGGCGTCAGCCTGACGGTCTCCTGGAACGCCGGCGAGCTTCCCGGCGTAACCGCTTCGGCCGTCATTGACGGGACGGTCCGCGGCGGGCCGGACGACACGGGGGAATTCACCGTCCCGCTCGGCGAGCTGGCGGCGGACGAAGAGCTGTATCCGGGCGTCTATTCCATGAGCTATCAGCTCAGCGACGGCAGGACTGTCTCGGAACCGAACCCGGTATATGTGGCCGGGGAGCTGGATACCAGCATGTCCGTGGCGGTGGAAAACAACCGGATCGTCGCCACGGTCAGGGATGAGCGGGGACGCGCCGTGGAAGGGCTTTCGGTCCGGCTGCTGTTTGACAGGACCCAGCAGGGCGGGGCGCAGACAACAGGCGCCGACGGCAGGGCGGTGTTCCCCATCAGCCCTCCGTCCGACCTGAACACCGTCCTGTGCATCGTGGACAACCAGACGCTGCACGGGTATATCCAGTACGTCGGCTGCTCCGGTTCCCCCACCGGAACGGTAGTGACCCCGGCGACCACCACCACAACGTCGCAGGCGACCACGACAACCACAACGCAGGGGAATTCCACCACCCCCTCCCCCTCCACGGACAACAATACCACCCCGCAGGCCACCACCACGGCCTCTACGGAACCGACATACGAAATGATCGCGGGGGCGGGCACCACTGCGGTGGTGGGCGGCCAGATCGCCGTCAACACCAGCTTCGATACCAAGGTGGCCTCCGATTTCGGCTGTTCTGCGGCCGACTTTGCCGCGGCTGCGCGCCTGCTGATTGACCGGGACCTTTACACCGCCCTGGTTGGCCAAAGCGGATCCGTTTTGATGATGGAGGCGAAAACCTCCTCCTTTGCCGTTACCGACCAGCATATTTCCCAGGCCATCAGCGGCCTTTCCGCTTACAGCAGCTATCACCCGGAAGAAACGCTGCGGATTCCGCTGGATCTTTCCCTGCATCTGGTCAACAGCGCCCAGGGCGTGGATACAGCCGTCCCCATGCCGGGCGGCGAGGTGACCGTTCAGCTGCCCGTTCCCGCCTCCATGAGCAGCGGGGACCAATACCGGATTGCCGTAGCCTTCCTGGACGAAAACGGCATCACCCGCCTGGCGGATACCACCGTGGAGGACGGTATCCTTTCCTTCAAAACCACCGGCTTCTCTTCCGTTGCCGTGTTGGGATTTAAAACCGAAGGAGGCAGCAGCGTCACCGGGGGTATGCCGACCATTTCCATTATTCTGATTGTAGTGGGTGTTCTGATGCTTGCCGGCGCCGGCACGCTCCTGTACTTCTTCTTCCTGCGCAAGCCCGCTCCCGAAGGGCCGGACGGCCCCGACGGAGAAGGGGAAGGAGGGGAAGAAGGCGGAGAAGGCGGCAATGGATACCGCCCGGGCCCGCCCTCCGGCACAACGCCCGGCGGCGGGACGGCGGAAGACGAGGCCGCCTGGAAACAGGCGGAGGAAAGCGAGCAGGGCGGACTTCCCACCCCGCCGGAAACCGGCGTATCCCTCGGTTCCTTGATGAACCACCCCTCTTCAGGGGAGGCGCCGGCCACACGGAAAAAGAACCCTTCTGATTACGATCTGGATTTGTGATCCGGACAGTGCACACGCACAGGAAAGAGACGCCGCGTCATAAAGCCGCAGGCTCCGGGATGATTCCCGGAGCCTGCGGCTGTTTTTTTGCTTACCGCCCTGCGCACGGCTTCCTCAACGGGCTTTCCCCCTCTTCGCCCCCTCTCCGCCCGCCGTCTGCGCCGGCGCCGGAAGGGGCGGCCCGCCGCGCCCGTCCGATGGTTCCCTGGCCCCCTATTTTGCCTGAATCGACATGGTGTATTCGCTCGGCGTCATGCCGGTTGCCTGTTTGAAATAGCGGGAAAAATAGTGCACGGAGGCGTAGCCGAGCCGGTCGGCGATCTGGGTAATGTTCCCGTTCCCCTCCCGGAGCATGGTCTTGGCAAGGTCAATTTTAATCATGCGGTAATATTCCATCACCCCGTACCCGGTAACCGCTTTAAAAATCGTTTTCAGGTTGGTGGCGCTTTGTGCGGAAAAGCGGCAGACCTGGGCGAAGGTCAGGCTGCCGGCGGCGTTTTCCTCCATGAACGCAATCACCCTTTTCACCAGGTCGTTGTCGGAACGCAGCTTCACCGAGGAGGAAATTTTTACCCCCTGGGCCTGATTGGCCCCGCGCCGAATCAGGCGGATGAGCATTTCCTGCAGCAAAATAGCGATCATCTGCTCGCTGCCGAAAGCGTGGGAGGAGGCCCTTTCCATCCTTTGCGTGCGGGGGTCGTCCAGCGGCGTGGAGAAGGCATCCCGCGCCTCCCGGACAATCCGGGCCAGCAGCGTGCGTTCATCCTCCCCGGCGGCAAGGATCTTCCCCTCGAAATAGGCCATGGCGGGCGCACTGCATTCAAAAGAAACGACCACCAGATTCGGCGCGACCACTCCGTTGGCAAAGACGTTGTGAAACTCGTTGGGCTTGTGAAAAATGATTTCCCCCTGACGCAGGCGGTATCCCACATCTCCGGCCATCACCTCCACCTCGCCCTTGTCCACATAGAGGAGCTCCCAGAAATCATGGCGCTCGCCCTCAAAAACGTAGTCCTTGGCATATTCAAAATAATGCACGGTGATGATCTTTTGAATGGGAAGCGCCATTTCCAGCGTCGTGGCGACGTATTCCGCCAAAGCAATCCCGCCTTTCCTCGCCGCTGGCCGTATTCCGGGCCGGCGGCCGCAATCCTTTCTTTTTCTCTGCCGCAAACGCCGGGTTCATTCCTCCGGCACGATATAATTGAGCTGCCCGACCGGACGGCCGCCGCTTTCAAAAATGCGGGGAACCCGCTTTCCGATCAGGCAGATGGATTCATAATTGACCGTGCCGCACAGCGAAGCGAATTCCTCCACCGGCAGCGTATCGCCGCCCTCCCGGCCGAACACGGTCACCACCATCCCCTCCCGCACATGTGGGACGGCGGAGACATCCAGCATGCACTGGTCCATGCAGACCCTCCCCACCACAGGGACGCGGCGGCCGCCCACCAGCATGACCGCGCGGTTGGAAAAGCTGCGGGGATAGCCGTCGGCATACCCGATCGGCACGGTCGCCAGCGCGGCCTCCCGCCTGGTTTCATAGGTGCGGCCGTAGCTCACCACGGAACCGGCCGGGACATTTTTCACCATGGAAACCACCGTTTTCAGCGCCATGGCCGGCTGAAGGGGAATCCTCCCCGCCAGCCAGGGCGCCGGAAACAAGCCGTACAAAATCAAGCCCGGGCGCACCATATCCAAATGCATATCCGGATACAGCAGCGTCGCCGCGCTGTTGCAGCAGTGACGGAGGGAAAAATGCACACCCCTTTCCTCCAGGGCGTCGGCCGCCGCCCGGAAGAGGGAAAACTGGCGGCGGGTAAACGCCTCGCCGCCCTCCTCGTCCGCGGAGGCAAAGTGGGTAAAAATGCCTTCCGGATGCAGACCGGGCAGGCGGCAGACCTCTTCCGCTTCCCCCACGGCCGCCGGCAGCTCCTCCTCCCGCTGGCAGAGGAAGCCGAGGCGGGACATGCCCGTGTCGATCTTGATATGCACGCGCACCTCGACGCCGGCGGATGCCGCGGCCCGGCTCAGCTCCCGGCCGTATTCCCGGTCACAGACCGTCTGCGTGACGGCGAACGCCGCCAGCCGGGCGGCCTCCCGCGCGGGGGTGTAGCCCAAGATCAGGATGGGCCGGGTAATCCCCGCCTTCCGGATCTGGAGCGCCTCGTCCAGATTGGACACGCCGAACCAATCGGCCCCCGCTTCCTGCAGCGTGCGGGAAACGAAGCCCGCCCCATGTCCGTAGGCGTCGGCCTTTACAATCGCCATCATGCGGCATCCCGGCGCCAGAGTATCCCGGATCGCCCGGTAATTCTCCCGAATCGCATCCAGGCTGATTTCCGCCCAGGTACGCTTTAAAAAATCGGTCATCCGTGTCACTCCCCCTTTATACGGACCGGCCGCCGCTCCCGACGCGGCCGCGGCGCTTTTTATTTTCCTGATTGAGCTTTTATTATAGGCTTTTTTCTCCCGTGAATCAAGCGACATTCACGGATAATCAAGCAAAATCCCATCAAAAACCGGCCGCGCCGCCGTTTTCCCGTTCCCTTGTTCCAACGGGCCCTTCAACCGAAAAATACAAAACCGGCGCGGAAAAACGTTCGCTTTTTTCGGTGTTCCCCCTTTTTCTTCCGGCGGTTTTATGGTATTCTTATACTATCTATTGTTATAAAGTGAGGAATTGGATTATGTCAAACGTAATTCGGGTTTTCGTCGAAAAGCGGGACGGCTTTGACGTGGAAGCGCGCCATATGCTGGACGACCTGAGGGACAATCTTGGCATGACGGCCATCGAATCGCTCCGCCTGCTCAACCGCTACGACGTGGAGGGGCTGACCCCCGAGGAATTCGAACGGGCGCGGGGCACCGTGTTCTCGGAGCCGAATGCGGACGACGTATACGATGAAATTTTCAGCGCCGGGGAAGGCTGGCGCGTTTTCGCCATGGAATACCTGCCGGGCCAATACGACCAGCGGGCCGATTCCGCCGCGCAGTGCGTCCAGCTTCTCACCCAGGGCGAACGCCCCCGCGTCGCGTCGGCCCGGGTGGTCTGCCTGAAGGGCAGCCTGACGGACGAGCAGTTTCTCCGCGTGCAGCAGTACCTGGTCAACCCTGTGGAGTCCCGCGTCGCGTCGCTCGAAAAGCCGGAAACGCTGGACCTGTCCGCCGCCGTGCCCGAAAACGTCAAGCGGGTGGAAGGCTTTATAGCCATGACCGACGCGCAGGTGGAGGAATACTGGCGCTCCATGGGGTTTGCCATGTCCCCCGCCGACCTGCGGTTCTGCCGCGATTATTTCCGCGATCAGGAAAAGCGCGACCCCACGGTTACCGAGCTGAAGGTGATCGACACCTACTGGTCCGACCACTGCCGGCACACCACCTTTCTCACCAGACTGTCCGAAATCGAAATCCAGCGCGGCGCGCTCACGAACGCTATCGAGGCCGCCCTCGCCGCTTATCATCAGGCGCGGGAAGAGGTATACGGCGACCGGCTGCCTCAGAAAAACGTCACCCTGATGGATATGGCCACCATGGGCATGCGCCTGCTGAAAAAGCGCGGGATGATCCCCGACCTCGACGAATCCGAAGAGATCAACGCCTGCTCGATCGAAGTGCCGGTGGAAATCGACGGGAAAACCGAGCAGTGGCTTGTGCAGTTCAAAAACGAAACCCACAACCACCCCACTGAAATCGAGCCGTTCGGCGGCGCGGCCACCTGCCTGGGCGGCGCTATCCGCGATCCCCTGTCCGGGCGCGCCTACGTTTATCAGGCGATGCGGGTCACCGGCTCGGGCGATCCCCGCGTGACGTTGGAGAACACCCTGGAGGGCAAACTGCCCACCCGGAAAATCACCACCGGCGCGGCGGCCGGCTATTCTTCCTACGGCAACCAGATCGGCCTGGCGACCGGCCAGGTGGCGGAGCTGTACGACCCCGGCTATGTGGCCAAGCGGCTGGAGATCGGCGCGGTCATCGGCGCCTCCCCCAAGGAAAACGTGGTGCGGGAAACCCCGGCGGCGGGCGATGTAATCGTCCTTCTGGGCGGGCGGACCGGCCGGGACGGCTGCGGCGGCGCGACCGGCTCCTCCAAGGCGCACACCTCCGAATCCATCGACACCTGCGGCGCGGAGGTGCAGAAGGGCAACCCGCCGACCGAGCGGAAAATCCAGCGCCTGTTCCGCAACGGCGGCGTGTCGCGGAAAATCAAGCGCTGCAACGACTTCGGCGCCGGCGGGGTCTGCGTGGCCATCGGCGAATTGGCCGACGGGCTGCGGATCGACCTGGATAAGGTGCCGAAAAAATACGAGGGGCTGGACGGAACCGAGCTGGCGATTTCCGAATCCCAGGAACGGATGGCCGTGGTTCTCGCCCCGGAGGATGTGGACGCCTTCATCGCCGCCGCCGGGGAGGAAAACCTGGAGGCGACGGCGGTTGCCGTCGTGACCCAAGAGCCCCGCCTGCGCATGTATTGGCGGGGCGACGCCGTGGTGGATATCGGGCGGGATTTCCTCAACACCAACGGCGTGACGCAGACGGCGAAGGCGGTTATCACCGCCCCCAACCCGGATGCCGAATACCGCACCGCCATTCCGTCCGGCCTGGCCGTGATCCCGCTGGCGGATGCGTTCCGTGAAAACCTCGGCCGGCTGGAGGTCGCCTGCCAGAAAGGGCTGGTGGAGCGGTTTGACGCCAGCATCGGCGCAGGCACGGTCACGATGCCGTTTGCCGGCCGGTATCAGCTCACCCCGGAGGAGGGCATGGCGGCGAAAATCCCCGTTTTGTCCGGTGAAACCGACACTGCCACGGCCATGACCTTCGGCTTCGTGCCGGGGATTTCCCGCTGGAGCCCCTTCCATGGCGCGGCCTATGCGGTGACCGTTTCGCTGGCCAGGCTGGCGGCGATGGGCGCCGACCCGTTCCGGGCCCGCCTGACCTTCCAGGAATACTTTGAACGTCTGCGCGACGTACCGGAGCGCTGGGGCAAACCGGCCGCCGCGCTGCTGGGCGCCTTTGTCGCGCAGAAAGAGTTCGGCGTCCCCTCCATCGGCGGCAAGGATTCGATGTCCGGCAGCTTCAACGAGCTGGATGTTCCCCCCACCCTGGTCAGCTTCACCTGCGGCATCACCTCCGCCGGGAAAACCGGCACCGCCGCCTTCCAGCATCCCGGATCGCTGGTCGCCTTCCTGCCCCTGCCGGTGGACGCGGAAACCCGCCTGCCCGACTGGAAGAAGGCGAAGGAGCTGATGGACGAGATCTCCAAACTGGTCCAGTTCGGCGTCATCAGCTCCGCCTCGGTGGTGCGCGAGGGAGGCGCCGCCGCCGCCGTAGCGCGGATGTGCTTCGGCAACCGGATCGGCTTCGCCTTTAACCGGGGGCTCGACCGCGCCACCCTCTTCGCTCCCCTGGCCGGTTCCTTTGTGGTGGAGCTCAAGGAGGGCGACATGTGCCTGGAAGGGCTGGACTACAAGCTTCTGGGCACTACCATGGAGGATGAGGAGGTCGTCCTTGACGGCGAAGCGCTGCCGCTGGACGATCTGATCGAGCGCTGGATGGCTCCGCTGGAGCCGGTCTTTCCCAATGTGCCGAAGCAGAAGCCGGCGATGGTCCCCGAAATCCCGCTGTTTCGGCAGCGGAACGCGGCGTCCCCGGCCGTCCGCACGGCACAGCCGCGGGTATTTATCCCGGTCTTCCCCGGCACCAACTGCGAATATGACACCGCCCGCGCCTTTGAAAAGGCCGGCGCCAGGCCCGAGGTGCTGGTGGTGAAGAACCTCACCCCGGCGGCGATCGAGGAGACCATTGAACGGATGGAAAAGGCGATCCGGAATTCCCAGATCGTCATGCTGCCCGGCGGCTTCTCCGGCGGCGACGAGCCGGACGGCTCCGGGAAATTCATCGCCACCACTTTCCGCAATCCCCGCATTGCCGACGCGGTAACCGAGCTGCTGGAAAAACGGGACGGCCTGATGCTGGGCATCTGCAACGGTTTCCAGGCGCTGATTAAGCTCGGGCTGGTCCCCTGCGGGCGGATTACCGCCCTGGGTCCGGACGACCCCACCCTGACCTTCAACACCCTCGGCCGTCATGTCAGCCGGATGGTCTACACCCGGGTTGCCTCGGTGAAATCGCCGTGGCTGGCGGGCTGTGAAGCCGGCGAAGTCCATTGCGTCCCGGTCTCGCACGGAGAGGGCCGCTTCTTCGCGACGGAGGAGACGCTCCGCGCCCTGGCGGCCAACGGACAGATCGCCACGCAGTACGTGGATCCGGACGGCGTTCCCTCCGCTTCGGTGGAATGGAATCCCAACGGCTCCTTCTGCGCGATTGAGGGGATTACCTCCCCCGACGGCCGGGTGTTCGGCAAGATGGGCCACAGCGAACGGCAGGGCGCCGACTTGCTGAAAAACGTACCGGGCGAAAAGGATCAGAAAATTTTCCTCAGCGGCGTGCGGTATTTCGCATAAACCCCGCTTCCGGACGGGCGGGCTGTATAAAGACTCGTACAGCAGGGGCATAACGCGGGCAGGTTTCTTCCGTTCGCATCGCCGGCGCGGCGATCCGTCAACGGGCAAGGCTCTTTTCCGGCGCCTCTCCCTGCCTCCTCCCTGCCTCCTCCCTGCCTTCTCCCTGCCTCCTCCCTGCCTCCTCCCTGCCTTCTCCCTGCCTTCTCCCTGCCTCCCCTTGTGCGCATCGGCTGCCGGCGGCCCGCTTCGCCCGCCGCCTACGGATACATCCATCGACCCGGCGGCCGGGTCCCCGACCGCAAAAAAGCAGGAGGGCGCTCCCAGGAGCGTCCTCCTGCTTTCCGTTTGTCAAAAGAAGCCGCCAGGGGAGAAACAAGGCGCAGGACGCTTCTGCCCGCCCTTTTTAAAAGCCACCGGCACAGGAGGCCAGCCCGCCCACACTGTACCCTGAAAGAATAAAAAGCCTGCCGAGAAAACAAAACGCGGGCAGCCGAAACCTCCCGGGGGATGGTTTCCGCTGCCCGCGCCGGAACGTATCCGCTTTTACCATTTGCCGTTCGTTCACGCGTTTCCCGACAGCCCGGTTCAGCGCCCGGCCTGCCGGCCTCCCGCTCCCTGGGCGGCGGAAAGCTCCCCGGCAAACCGATGATAAAACTCCTCAATGCCGCGCTTGCGCTGTGTCAGCTCCTCAAAGCGGCGGTTGTATTCATAGGGAAACTTGAAATTGAATATCCGTTCGATGTACTCGCCGGCCGGCTGCTTCAGCTTGGTCACCGCCCCGGCGCCGCACGCGAGGATGGTATGGGTTTCATCCATAATGTAAACGTTGTACAGCCCCTCGCTTCCCGGCTTTGCCCATCCGACATTCTCCATATTTCCCACCGCGCGGCTCTGGCGGTAGAGGTAATACGGACGATATCCTTCCTCCCGCAGGCGGAGGCCGCTGGCGTCCACCATCCGCACCGCCTCCCGGCCGCCGTCGTATTCCGCCCGGCGGTGGATAACCAGGTTGGAAGCCCGTTTCATCGCCAGGGCATGGACCGTCAGGCTTTCGGGCGAAAGCGCCAGCACTCCTTCCAGGCTGCGGCAGAAGCCCTCATAATCGTCGCCGGGCAGGCCGGCGATCAGATCAACGTTGATATTGTCCAGCCCGCAGCGCCGGGCCAGGGCGAACGCGTCGAAAAACTGCGCGGCCGTATGCCGCCGGCCGATGGTTTCCAGCACCGAATCCCGCAGCGTCTGGGGGTTGATGCTCACCCGGGTGACGCCCGCCGCCCTGAGGGCGCGCAGCTTGTCCTCGGCAATGGTGTCCGGACGGCCGGCCTCCACCGTATACTCCCGCAGATGCGAACAGTCAAAGGCGTGGGATACGGTTTCCAGCACCCGGCCGAGCTGGCCGGCCGACAGGGTGGTCGGGGTGCCGCCGCCCATATATACCGTCTCCAGACGGAGGCCGAGCCGGGAAGCGATTTCCCCCGTCAGCCGGATCTCCCGGCAAAGGCAGTCCACATAGTCCGGAATCAGCCTGGCCGCGCGCTCCACCGTGTGGGAAACGAAGGAGCAGTAATCGCAGCGGGTCGGGCAGAAAGGCACCGACAGGTACAGGCTGAAGGAATCCGGCCGGGAAAGGGCGAGGAGCTTGTTCTCTTCCCGCAGGGTGTCCAGGCAGAGGGCCGTTTTCTGGCGGCTCACCAGCAGGTCCTGCTCAAACCAGCGGACCGCGGCCTCCTCTCCCCGCTGTGCGATCATCCGCCGCAGAAGCTTGACCGGCCGTACGCCGGTCACCGCCCCCCACCGCAATGAAAAGCCAAAAAGCTTTACAAACAAAGTATACAGCAGCACCGCCAGCCGCCGCTCGCATTCCTTGTCGTAATTCGGCAGAGCGTTATCCACCCTCGCCTGCGCCGTCTCGTGCCAGTCCTCCAGCGTCAGCTCGGCAACCAGCGCCGTGTCGCTGTCCCCCCGGCGCAGCACCGTGACGGCGTGCACCCCCTCCGCCGCCTCGTTGACCCTGACCGGTTCCTGCGGCAGGAACAGGCGACAGATGTTCTCCATTTCATACCGGTAGGTATGTCCGATCAAATCCAGCCTCATAACGACGCCATATACGGATTGCCCCGGCGCTCCGCCGCCAGCGTGGTTGCCGGGCCGTGGCCGGGCAGCACCGTATACTCTCCTTCCAGATTGCTTAAGCGGCGGAGGGATTGCCGGAGGGCGTTCTCATCCCCGCCCGGGAAATCCGTCCGGCCGACCCCGCCCGCGAAAAGGGTGTCCCCGGTCAGCAGGACATCGCCGCA
>CAJFTG010000068.1 GCA_904419875.1 Candidatus Avimonas caecicola
CCGGAAAGCCCATAATATCAGGCTTTCCGGGCATAGATACAAAAACAGCCCTCCGATTTGGAAGGCTGTTTTTGTATTAAAGATTGTTCCTTAATATGGTGCCGGTGGTGGGACTCGAACCCACACACCCTTGCGGATAACAGATTTTGAGTCTGTCTCGTCTGCCAATTCCGACACACCGGCATGAAGAAAAAGAAAACGGAATCAGTATACACCACTTTCTCGCAAAAATCAAGCCTAAAACACCGGCTGCAAAGGAAAGCCGCGCTTTGGCCGGCCGCCAAAGCATCTGCCGACCCTGCAGGCGGGACCTTCCGTATTTTTCGCGCGCAGGCGGTTGCACACCGGCGAAAAAGCTGGTAAACTGTCATAGGAAACCTCTCCCGCGATCCCCCGGCCGAAGGACGCGCCGCACCGGAACGCCCGGCGGCCTCAAGTTGATGAAACGGAAGTGTAGCTCATGCCATCGCGTCACCTGATCGACCTGGACGACCTGTCGGTCGCCGAATGGGAAGAAATCACCCGCCTCGCCTGCGACATTCGAAATCGCATGGACGATTATTATGGCGTATGCCGCGGCCGGATTCTGGCCACCCTGTTTTATGAGCCGTCCACCCGCACCCAAATGTCCTTTCAAACCGCGATGCTGCGGCTGGGGGGCCGGATCATCGGCTTCGACAATCCCGCCAACTCCTCGGTCTCCAAAGGGGAGAGCCTGAAGGACACCATCCGGGTGGTGAGCGGGTATTCCGATATCATCGCCATGCGTCATCCCACCGCCGGAGCGGCCAAGGCCGCCTCCCTGTATTCCCGTGTCCCGGTGATCAACGCCGGAGACGGCGGGCACCTGCATCCCACCCAGACGCTGACCGACCTGGTGACTCTGCGCAACGAAAAGGGAACGTTCGACGGGCTGTGCATCGGGCTTTGCGGCGACCTGAAGAACGGCCGCACCGTCCACTCGCTGATCAAAGCGATGGCCGGCTTCCCGCACAACCGCTTTGTACTGATCTCCACCAAAAACCTGGGCGTGCCGGTGTATATCAAGGATTATCTCTCCGCCGCCGGCTGCCCGTGGCAGGAAATCGACAATCTGGCCGAAGCCATGCCGCTGCTGGACGTGCTGTACATGACCCGCATTCAGCGGGAACGGTTTGACTCGCCGGAGGAATACGAAAGGCAGAAGGGCGTTTATGTCCTGGACGCCGCCAAGATGAAAGCGGCGAAAAAAGACCTGATTGTCCTGCATCCCCTGCCCCGCGTGGACGAAATCACGGTGGAGGTAGACGACGACCCGCGCGCCAAATATTTTGAACAGACCGAGTACGGCCTCTATGCCCGGATGGCCCTGATTATGAAGATGCTGGAAAATACGCATAAGGAGCTGCCCGTCCCGCCCAAGGGGACGGACGCCGCGTGCGGCAATCCGCACTGCATCACCCGTCAGGAGCCGTACCTCCCCCACACCTTCCGAAAGAGCGGTGATCTGCTTGTGTGCGACTATTGCGAGGAACGAACCCTCCTGTGAAGAAAAGCGGGCGCTGCTGATCTTCGGTTCCCCGCATCCGCAAGGGACCGCCGCCCGTCTGCTCGGCGCGCTGGAAGCCGCGCTGCCGCCGGGAACGCACGTCGAGCGCTTCGACTGCTTCGCCCAGCCCATCCTTCCCTGCAACGACTGCCGCGCCTGCCGCCGGGCAGACGGCTGTGCCCTGCCGGATCTGGACGGATTCTATCCCCGGCTGGAAAGAGCGGACGCCCTTGTGATCGCCACCCCGGTATACAACCTCTCCTTTCCGGCGCCTCTCAAGGCGTTGATCGACCGGATGCAGCGGTATTGGTCCGCCCGCTTCGTGCGGGGCGTCCGTCCGCCGATCACCCGGGAAAAGCAGGTTGTCCTGCTCACAACAGCCGGGGCGGACAGCGCGGAAGGAGGCGGGCTGCTGGAAAGGCAGCTCCGCCCGGTGCTTACCATCCTGAACGGGAAGCTGAAAGCCGCCGTCCATTATGCCGGCGCGGATGCCGGACGGGATGCCGCCGCGGCGCTGGAAGCGGCGGCGGAGGCAGGACGGCGGCTCTGGCTGTGAAAACCACGCAAAACGGAGGAAAAAGGAGGCGGAGGCGTTGTCCCCCGCGGATATCGTAATTCTTGTTCTGGCGGTGGCCGCGGTGGCCGGCGCCATCGTTTACCGTCTTGTCCGCCGCAGGAACGGCGGGCAGGGCGGGTGCGCAGGCTGTTCCGGCTGCGGCCTGAGCGGCTCCTGCCGGAAGCAGGAGCACCAGGGAGCGGAGGAGGAAGCGGAAGAGAAAAAGGGAGGCGGCCATGCCGGATAATATCAGCCGCATCGTGAACGGCGGGACCTGCACCGGGTGCGGAGCCTGCAGCGTCTGCGATCATATTTCATTTAAGAAAAACCGCCACGGCTTTTATACCCCTGCGGTTGACGGACAATGTACCGGCTGCGGCCGGTGCGTCACGGCCTGTATTTACGATCCGCTCCGGGAGGAGGCGGCGGACGACGGAAACGGGGCCTGAACGCCCGCCAGCACCCGCCCTCCCGGGGCGGCGGAGCGGGAGGGGTCGCCCGTTTAGGGGCGTACGGGCAGACCGAACCCCGCAGTCGGCCGTCCCCGCAGAGCCGGGCAGTGCGCCGGGGATCCCGGAGTCCGGGCGCCCGGGCGCGGGAAAATCAAAGCCGTCGGTGAACCGGCGCTGGCCCTCGGCGGGCGCGCAGGATTCAACCGGCCGCGCCGGGCCGCGCAACCCACCGGAAGTGGGGCAAATCCGCTTGTCGTGAGAACGGAGAAAAATGCGGACTGCCGTGTGTTCCGTCATTCCGCTTGCCGAGCCGGCTGTGTAAGCAAAGTTTGCTCTCCCCGGGGAAGCCTGCCGTGTCCGCCTTGTTTCCCTCTTAATCCATCTTCCTGCGTAAAACCGGGGCGCCGGGCAAGCCGGACAAAACGTACCATATGCAAAGGGCGGCCGCAAAACGCGACCGCCCTTTTCCTGCGTATAGGTGCATGGGTGCATGAATGCATGGATGCATATGCGTCATCGGGTGCCATCGGGCATCATCGGACGCATCACATCCATTCCCGCTCAGTCCATCCTCCCGCCGTCCGCGGCGGAGAGGGCCCCCTCCGCCGCAGAAAGAACCGGCGTGAAATCCACCCGGCCGGAGGATACGTCGATCGCGGCCACCCGCACGGTCATGGAATCCCCTACGGTATAGGCCGGGCGGCCGCGGCGGTTCACCAGGGAAGCAACATCGTCATACCGCAGGTCCGGTTCCGGCAGCTCGTCGATGCGCACCAGCCCTTCCGCCGAATTCGGCAGCTCCACGAACAGGCCGAAGGAAGAAACCGAGGCGATCACGCCGCTGAAGGTCTCGCCCAGGAAACGGGCCATATATTCGGCCTTATAGCAGTCCTCGCATTCCCGTTCCGCCGTCACGGCCCGCACCTCGTACTGGGAGGACAGGTCGGCCGACTCCCGTACAAAAGCGGTATAGCGGCGGGCCAGCTCGTCCTTCGGCACCCCGGCGACCGCGTCCGACAGGATCCGGTGGATGCTGAGGTCGGGATACCGGCGGATGGGCGAGGTGAAATGGCAGTAGTCCTTGAGCGCCAGGCCGTAATGCCCCAGCGGGTTCTCGCTGTACGCCGCCTTGGCCATCGAGCGGAGGATCCGGTCGGAGATCAGCCGCGCGTAGGCGGTTTCCCGCGCCTCTTCCATCAGCTCGCGCAGATCAAGCTGGGTGGAAAGGCGGACGGTTTTCAGCCCCAGCCGCATGGCCGTCTCGCTGAGCACCTGCAGCTTGGTCGGGTCCGGCTGGTCATGCACCCGGTAGACGAAGGGGAGGCCATGCCGGCGGGCATAAGCGGCGACCGCCACGTTGGCGGCGATCATGAACTGTTCGATCATCCCCTCGCTCTCCCCGGCGGCGCGGGCAAAAAGGTCGACCGGACGGCCCTGCCCGTCCAGGACAAAGACCGATTCGCTGCTGATCAGGTCCATGGTGCCGCGGGCGCCGGCAGCCTCCTTCAGCCGCCGGGCCAGCGCGCGCATATTCTCCAGCACCGGCCGGACGGCGGCGTATTTCCTGAGCACCGCTTCCTCCGCCGTGCCGTCGAAAAGGGCGTTGACCTCGTCGTACACCCCCCGTACGCGGGAGCGGATGACCGTTTTTTTAATTTTGGCGTCCCGCAGCACCCCTTGGGCATCCAGGAACAGGATGGCGGAAAGCGTGAGCTTGTCCGTCCCCGCGTTCAGGGAGCAGGCGCCGTTGGAAAGCGCCTCCGGCAGCATGGGAATCACCCGGTCGGCAAAATATACCGAGGTTCCCCGCCGCCGGGCCTCGCGGTCGAGCGGCGTCCCCTCCCGGACGTAGTGGGATACGTCCGCAATATGCACGCCGAGCCGCCAGCCGTCCCCGTCGGGGTCAAGGGAAACCGCGTCGTCCAAATCCTTGGCGTCCCGGCCGTCGATGGTGAAAACCGTCCATTCTCTCAGGTCCTCCCGTTCCTCCAGGTCCCGCGGCGTAATGCCCGCGTCCCGCAGAGATTCCGCCAGGCGGACCGTCTCTTCCTCAAACGCACAGGGGATCCCCGCCGCATCGATGATCGCGTCGGCGCACACCCGCGCGCTGTCGGCGCTGCCGTAGGAGGTCGCTATCCGGGCGACCGGATCCCCCTGCTTGTCAAAGGTCACCCGGAAGCGCACCTTGTCCCCGACCGCCGCCTCGCATTCCCCTTTTTTCACGGGAAGGGGGAAGCGGATAAACGCATCAGGCACGACCTCCCGCCGCTTTTCGCCGGCGGCCGCCAGCCGGCCGGTATACAGGCGGCCGCCCTCCTCCAGAATCTGCACGACCTCCCCCTGCGGGCCGCGGGAATCCGCCGGGCCGAGACGTACAAGCACCGTATCCCCCGGCAGCGCCCCGTTCAAATACCGGCCGGGGATGAAGCAGTCGGCGCCCCCGTCCTCCGGCCGTGCAAAGCCGAAACCCCGGTTGAGGGTGAGCAGGCGGGCGCGCAGGCTGCCCGATCTGGCCGCGGTATACCGCCCCTTTTTCCCACAGAGCACCTCGCCGGTCTGTTCCATCCGCCCCAGCGTCAAAAGCAGGGCGGGCCGCTCCTTTTTCTTCAGCCGCAGGGCCGAAGCCAGCGCATCCGCGGTAAGCCCTTTTTTCTCTCCGGCCAGGCGGCGCAGGATTTTTCTTTTCAGCTCGCCGTTTGTATATCTTGCCATGAAAGCCTCCATCCATCCTTTCAGCTTGTCGGGGGCGGACGCCCGGCGGGCATTCCCTTATCATTCTTCCTCCGCCGGCCAAAAAAATGCGCCCTGCTCCATAACGGGCAGGGCGCTGTCTTCCGTCTTATTGACCCAGGAACTTCGTGACCAGCATTCCCACAAAGACCAGGACAAAAAAGGTGATGGCAATGACCTTGGTCCACTTGGCAAGCCGCGCGTCCCACGTGCGGGCCCGGCCCTTTTCCAGGAAGGTGTCCGCGGCGCCCTGAATCGCGCCCAGATTCGCCTGCCGGCCCTCCTGCAGCAGCACAACGGCAATGATCAGCAAGGAGAAGACAATCAATACCACACCGATTATAATTTCGAAAACAGTCATTTTCGGCCCTCCGCTTATTCTCTCAAGCAATATTGTATTTATAGTAACATAGGGAGTAAAAAAATGCAAGGGATAATTTTCCCCTCATCCCTCATCCCCCACCCCTCATCCCACTTCCCTCCCGAGCCCCGTACAGGCGGCGAGGCAGCGCCGATGCGTCGGCGGAAGGCCGGAGGCCGGTCGAGGGCGGGCCATACCGGTTTCAGCGCAGAAATTCCGTACAGTAAACAAGGGGGAAAGACGGGAGAGAGCACGCGTGGGAAAAGGCGGCACGGACAGCGGGCGCCCGCTTTTTAAACGGGGAAAGACCGCGTGAGATTCGATGCCGTTTCCCTTGCAGGCGGAGTGTAAGGGCGGGGCGAACATGGTTGACGGCGGCGCGGCGAAGGGAGGCAGACCGGCGGACAGATTGACCGGCGGATGACCGGATGAATCGGATGAATCGAATGAATCGAACGACCGGATAACCGGATAACCGGAAAATCGCCAAAAGGCCGCGTTGCCAAACCGGGCAACCCGGCATCAGCCTTTCCTTTCGAAAGGGGCGGTTTCCCACGCGGCCCCGGGGGCGTCCGCCGCATCGTGCGGTCGCCGGGCGCGGAACGTCCGCGGCGGCAGGCCGAATTCCCGGGTAAACATTCGGGCAAAATAGCCGGCGTCCTCAAACCCCACGTCCGACGCGATCCGGGCGACCGGCCGGCCGGTGGACTCCAGCAGTTCCTTGGCGCAGTGCAGGCGATAGGCGATCAGGCAGCGCACCGGCGTGGTCTGCATCCCCGCGTGAAAACAGCGCAGCGCCTCGCTTTTGCTGATATTCGCCGCGCCCGCGATCTCGTTCAGGGTGATTTTATCCGCGTACCGTTCGTGGATGAACCGGAGCATCCTCTGCAGGCGGGACTGCAGCAGGACATGGCCGCCTGTGCTCCGGACGGCAAACCGGCTGGAAGCGTGCTCCAGAAAATCCGCCCACAGGGAGCCGACCGCCGTCTGAACCCGGAGCTCGCGGACCGGCCCCTCCGTCTGCGCCTGACGGTAAATTTCCCACAGCCGGCCGATCATCTCCCCGTGCCAGGGGGCGGAGCCGTCCAGAAGGACGCAGCCGCACTCGGCGGACAGCATCGGCGCGACGCAGCACCGGTATACGGCGGTATCCGGCCCGGCAATAAAGGAGGGCGAAAACAGGATATTCGGCATCAAGCCCACCCCGGCCGCTTCAAAGCGGTGGAGAACGCCGCTGTTGATGAACAGCCCCATCCCCTCCGTCAGTCGGAAGCCTTCCGACCCGACCCGGCAGTCCACGGCGCCGCGCTCCACCCAGACAAACTCGAATTCCTTGTGCCAGTGCCATTCGACGGCCTGCTTTTCATAGCGGCGGACATCGTCCAGATAATATTCAAACGGGAAATCAGCGGTGCCGTGCCGCCGGATTTCCTGCAGCGTATCGTCCGTATGCACCTGTGTGATCTGCATGGCGATCCCTCCCGGATTTTGAAGATATTATACCAGAATCCGGCGATAAAATACAAGAAAAAAGGCATATCCCGGCGATATAATACAAGGCGATCAGTCCATCGGAAAAGAGGAGTCCGCCTATGAGGGACAATTACCAAAAAACCATGGCCGGCTGTTTTGTCGGATATATCACACAGGCGATCGTCAACAACTTCGCCCCGCTACTGTTTCTGACCTTTCAAAGCAGCTACGGCATCCCATTGACCCAGATCACCATGCTGGTGACCTTCAACTTCGGCATCCAGCTCGTGGTCGACCTGCTGGCGGCGCGGTTTGTGGACCGGATCGGCTACCGTCCGTCGATCGTCGCGGCGCACCTTTTCACCGCCTCCGGGCTGGTTTGCATGACGTTCCTGCCCGAACTCCTGCCTGACCCCTTCGTCGGCCTGCTGCTGTCGGTCACCCTTTACGCCGTGGGCGGGGGGCTGATCGAGGTTCTCATCAGCCCGATCATGGAAGCCTGCCCCACCGAAAACAAGGAAAAGGCGATGAGCCTGCTCCATTCCTTCTATTGCTGGGGCCATGTGGGCGTTGTCCTGATTTCCACCCTGTTTTTCGCCCTTTTCGAGATTGAAAACTGGAAAATCCTCGCCCTGGTCTGGGCGGTCGTCCCGCTGGCAAACGCCGTCCTGTTCCTGCGGGCGCCGATCGCCTCCCTGATCCAGGAAGGGGAGCGGGGCATGACTCTCCGGGAGCTGTTCTCCTCCAAGCTATTTTGGGTGCTAATGCTGATCATGCTGAGCGCCGGGGCGAGCGAGCAGGCGGTCAGCCAATGGGCCTCCACCTTCGCGGAAAAGGGCCTGGGCGTGAGCAAGGCGGTGGGGGATCTGGCCGGGCCGATGGCCTTCGCCCTGCTGATGGGGTTGTCCCGGGCGTTCTACGGAAAATACGGCGACCGCATCAACCTGGACCGCTTCATGATCCTCAGCGGCAGCCTGTGCATCCTTTCCTACCTGTGTATTTCCCTGATCCCCTCCCCCGTATTCGGGCTGGTCGGCTGCGGGCTCTGCGGGCTGTCCGTGGGGATCATGTGGCCCGGCGGATGCAGCAAGGCGGCCGCCTCCCTGCGCAGCGGCGGAACCGCGCTCTTCGCGCTGCTGGCCCTGGCAGGGGATCTGGGCTGTTCCAGCGGCCCCACCCTGGTGGGAATGGTATCCGGCGCCTTTGCCGACAACCTGCGGGTCGGGATTTTCGCCGCGCTGCTTTTCCCCGCGCTGCTGATCCTCGGCGTATGGCTGTGCGGCCGGATGCGGCGCCGGACGCCGGAAAACACCGGGGAAAGCCCCTGCGCATAAAGGCGGCGCGGATTACCGGGCTGCCGGCCCGCGCATACCCGCCGGCGCAGCCGATGGCTTGAAAAGGTCACGGAAGGGGGATCTGCCTGCTGGCATCGAAAGGCGCATAAAACGTCTTGCCGCTTGCCTCAAGCGCCCTGCCGCCCATAAACAGGCATCCCCCCGCTTGACAAATATTCCTGTTTTTCTGTTGTTCCTGCCGACCTGCCTTTTTATTAGCAACCTGCTTTGCCCGGTACGGGAAGCCAACGCTTTTTCGGCATTCCTTCGCCGCCAAAGCCGGAGGTTCCAAAACAATAAACGGGGGAGGCTGCAAAATCCCGGACTTTGCAGCCTCCCCCGTTTGTCGTCGACCGCCTGTCTCCCGCGGCCTCCCCGCCGGTCAGGACAGCGCTAACCCTCCAGCGGCGTTTCTTCTCCCCCGCCGAACCACGCCTGAAACTGCCGGCCAATTCCCTCCAGCACCTCGACCAGCTTAAAGCGCACCTCGTACTTCTGAGGGCTGGTCACAATCTCCTCCTGCTCCGGGTCCAGCACGTCGGCAAGCTCCGCGGCCTCAGTGGCGGCGGACACGCACATGGGTGGGAACACCACACACCACCAGTTATGCCCCTCTCCTGCGCCGATGGTGACCCGCAGCGCATCGTAAAATCCGGCGGGAAGGGTCACCGTCTCATACTGCCGGGTGGTAAAATACATGTTGACCAGGGTAACCCGCACCTTGTAATCGAAGCCCTCGTCGTAAACCCGCTGCTGCGCGGCCGCCTCGATTTCGGGCAGGCGCGCTTTCGCCTGTTCCAGCGCCTCCGCCTCGTCTGCGGCGGTGTCGAACAGGCCGGCCGCCGTCTCCACCACGGCGTCCCGCACCTTTAGCTTCAGCGCCTGGTCCTCCTGGCTGTCTGAGTTGGCCAGGACGTGGAGGCGGAGCACCCGGCCCCGGATTTCCTCGCACTCGCCGGCAAAGCCGCACAGGGACAGCGCCAGAGAAAGGCTGAGCGCCAGCGCCAGCGCACGCAATAGCTTGGACATAAGTAAAACCGCCCTTTCCGTAAATCATCCTTCGGCCTAGCCCGGCCGTTTCGATATTCGGAGTATGGGCGGTCGTTTTCTTCCTTATGCAAAGATGTGGAAATTTTTTACAATCCTTCTGTCTTCTCTTTCTACTCTTTCTTTTCCTGCTTTTACGCCCTATATCCTTCTATCCTTCTACCCTTCTACCCGTGCGCCGGCCGGGTCCGGGCGGCAGAGGAAGGCGTCCGCCCAGCGGACGCGGAGGGCCTGGACGCAGCGTTCCGCGTCCGCCCGGTCGTCAAACAGGCCGAACACCGCCGAACCGCTGCCGGTCATCTGGCAGCCAAGGGTACGGTGGGCACGCATCACCCGCTTGATCTCCTCCACGCCGGAAAGGGCGGTCACCGCGTCGAATGCGTTGGAGAGCTCCCGTCCGACGGCCGTCAGGTCGCCGGAACAGACCGCCGCCTCCATCGCCGCGGAACGGGAAACCGGCAGGTCCGGCGCCCCGTCGATGCGGCGGTAGGCTTCCGCCGTCGATATGCTCTCCGGCGGCTTGGCCACCGCCACCCAGCAGTCCGGAAGGTCGGGCAGAGGGCTCAGGATCGTCCCCGTCCCGGTGCCGACCGCCGTGCCGCCCAGGAGGCAGAAGGGCACGTCCGCGCCGACCTGCGCCCCCAGGCCGCAAAGCTCGTCCGTGCGCAGGTGCGTGCCCGCAAGGCGGTCCAGGGCGGCCAGCACGGCGGCCGCGTCGGCGCTGCCGCCGGCCAGCCCCGCGCCGACCGGGACGCGCTTATGCACCCGGATGCCGAGTCCCGGCAGGGCGTGCCCCGTTTCCCTCCGGAACACCGCCGCGGCCTTCCAGGCGGTGTTCCGCTCATCGGCCGGCACCGCCGCCCCGACAACCGAAAGCCGGACGCCCGGCTCCTTTTCCTCCCAGACCGTCACCGATTCCCGCAGGGAAAGCCCCTGCAGGACGGTGCGGACCAGGTGGTATCCGTCCTCCCGCCGGCCGACCATATCCAGGGTCAGGTTGATTTTGGCCGGCGCCGTCGCCACCACACGCATGGCTCTCCCTCCGTCTTTTCCGCCGGTTTACCGGGCGGCGAGCTCCTGCAGGAACTCCTCCAGCCGGTTCATCGCTTCCTTGATGTGCTTGAGGGAATAACAGTAGGAAATACGGACGTATCCCTCCCCGCAGTCGCCAAAGGCGGGACCGGGCACCACCGCCACGTGCTTTTCCATCAACAGCTTCCGGCAGAATTCCTCCGAAGTCAGGCCGGTGGAGGCCACCGAGGGAAAGACGTAAAACGCCCCCTCCGGCTCAAAGCAGGGCAGCCCCAGCCGATTGAGCCGGTCCACAATATAGCGGCGGCGGATGTCGTATTCCGCCCGCATGTTTTCCACGTCCTCATCGCCGTTGTCCATCGCCTCGATCGCCGCATACTGGGCGGTGGTGGGCGCGCACATCAGCGCATACTGGTGGAGCTTGACGACCTGCTTCATCAGCGCGCGGGGGCCGCAGGCGTAGCCGAGCCGCCAGCCGGTCATGGCGAAGGCTTTGGAGAAGCCGTCGATGAGCATGGTGCGCTCCTGCATCCCCGGCAGGGATGCCAGGCTGACGTGCGGCCGGTCGCCGTAGGTCAGCGCCCCGTAAATCTCATCCGAAAGCACAAAGAGGCCGGTTTCCTTGATGACTTCGGCAATGGCCTCCAGATGCTCCCGCCGCATCACGCCGCCGGTGGGATTGTTCGGATAGGGCAGGATCAGCAGCCGGGTGCGGGGAGTAACGGCCGCCCGCAGCGACTGCGGCGTGAGGCGGAACGCGTCCTCCGCCCGCGTCACGATGGAAACCGGCACCCCGCCGGCCATTTCCACGAGCGGCAGGTAACAGACGAAGCAGGGTTCGGGGATCAGCACCTCGTCCCCCGGATTGACCAGGGCGCGCAGGCCGAGGTCGATCGCCTCGCTGCCGCCCACCGTAACCAGGATTTCATCCTTGGGGTCGTAAGAAATCCCGTTGTGACGCTCCACATACCGCGCGATGCTCTCCCGCAGCTTCAGCAGGCCCGCATTCGGGGAATACCAGGTCTTGCCGCCCTCCAGCGAACGGATGCCCTCCTCCCGGATATGCCAGGGGGTGGAGAAATCCGGCTCCCCGATCGACAGGGAAATCACATCCTCCATTTCGCTCGCAATATCAAAAAAACGCCGGATGCCGGAGGGTTTGAGCTGCTCCAGCGTTTTATTCAGACGAATTTCGTAGCTCATTGGATCACGGGGCCCCTCTCATCCTTTTCTTCCCCCAGGAAAAGGACGCCCGCGTCCTTGTAACGGCGGAGGACAAAATGGGTGGCGGTGGAAACCACCGACTCCAGGGTGGAAAGCCGCTTGGCGACGAACATCGCCACATCCTTGAAGGTGCGGCCGCTCACGATCACCGCCAGGTCGTAGCCGCCCGACATCAGGTAGACGCTTTCCACCTCGTCGAACCGCATGACCTGCTCGGCGATCCCCTCAAACCCGAGGTCCCGCTTGGGCGTCACCCGCAGTTCGATGAGGGCGGTGACGTACGCGCGGTCGGTGCGGTCCCAGTCGATGATCGCCTTATAGGAGCGGATGACGCCGCTGCGTTCCAGTTCGGCGATGCGCGCCGCGACGGCCTCCTCCGTGCTCCCCAGCACCACGGCCAGCTCGGTGTTGCTCATACGGGCATTGGTGTCCAGCAGCTTCAGCAATTTGTCCATGTCAACCGCTCCTTACCTTTATAGAATCCATGAGAATGCGCGGAACGCGCGGAAGCCCGTCCCGGCATTTTCGCCTATTATACAACGTTCCCCCGCATAAGTCCAGAGGAAACCGGACGCGGCCGGCGGCGCCGGCCCGGTCACGGAATCGGCAGCAGTTCCGGCCGGCCGCCGAAAAAGGCGGCGACATAGCGGAAGCCGGCCTCCTTCGCCGTAAGCAGCCCCTCCCGGACAGGCCGGGCGACATCCTCCGGCGCATGGGCATCCGATCCGACGGTGACCAGCTCCCCGCCCAGCTCCCGGAACCGGCGGACCAGCGGCAGGTCGGGCAGCGTTTTCCCGATCGCCTGCCGCAGGCCGGAGACGTTGATTTCCAGCGCCAGCCCCTTTTCCGCCATGGCGCGGAAGATCGCGTCAATCGCATCCTGCCAGCGGCGGTAATCGGGCGGCCGCTTTTCCGCAGGGAAATACCGGAAGGGATAGGTCAGATGGGCCAGGGTGTGAAAGCGTCCCCAGCGCACCATCGCCAGCACCTCTTCAAAATACCGGTCGAGCAGGGGGAGCACGTCGGTATTCGTATAATCGTAATAGTAAAAGTCCTGATCGTCCTTCAGATTGTGCAGGGAGCCGATCACGACGTCGAAATCATACCCGGCCAGCAGCTCCTCCGCGACGGGCAGGTCGTGCAGCGGTTCCCCCAGCTCCACGCCCCGCGCAATCCGGAGACGGCCGGCGAATTTCACCTGCATCTCCCCCGCCTCCCGGTCGGAGCCGGCCAGCGCCTTGTCGTACCCGTCCGCCCGGTAGGCCGGAATCTCCACATGGTCGGTGACGGCCATGGCATACAGCCCCGCCGCTTCTCCCGCGGCGCACATCCTCTCCATCGCCGCCTCGGAATCAGGGGACCAGGCGGTGTGGGTGTGGAAATCCACAAAAGCGTTTTTCGCCGGAATCGACATGAGAGCTCCTCCCTTTTCAAGCCTGTCCGGCCGGACCTTTGCCGGCCCGGCGCCCTTCCGCATGTCATTATAGCATAAAATCCGGGGCGGCACGCCAAAAAGTTGGGCGCAATCCGGGGATTTGTCCCTTTCCCCATATTCTTGCCGGCCGCCGCTTTGCATTCGGCAAAAAATGTGATAAAATAGGGGCGGTTTTTTCGGGCCAACAACTATACTGCCGTTTGGAGGACAATCGTATGCGCGCTGTAATTACCGTAATCGGCAAGGACACCGTCGGGATCCTCGCCAGGATTTCCACCGCCTGCGCGGAGCACAATATCAACGTGTCGGAGGTCACGCAGTCCATCCTTCAGGACCTGTTTGTTATGATTATGATGGTGGACATTTCCAAAAGCGACGTTCCCTTTACCCGGTTCAGCGACGAAATGGCGGCGCTCGGCAGGGAAATGGGGCTTTCCGTCCACGCCATGCACGAGGATATCTTCAACTCCATGCACCGGATATAAGCGGGCGTCCGCTTGCCCGTTCGGGAAGGAAAGGAATGGCTGAAGCGTGATTAATACCAACGATATTCTGGAAACCATCACCATGATTCAGGACGAGAACCTGGACGTGCGCACCATCACCATGGGGATCTCCCTTTTGGACTGCTGCGACAGCGACATGGATAAAACCTGCGCGCGCGTATATGATAAAATCACCCGGTACGCCCGGGACCTGGTGCGCACCGGCGAGGAGATCGAAAAGGAATACGGCATCCCGATCATCAACAAACGCATTTCGGTGACCCCGGCGGCGATGGTCCTGGCCGCCTGCGAGCACAAGGACCCGGTACGCCTGGCGGTCACCCTGGAAAAGGCCGCGCAGACCTGCGGCGTCAACTTCATCGGCGGGTATTCCGCCCTGGTGCAGAAGGGCTTTTCCCCCGGCGACCGGGAGCTGATCGAAAGCATCCCCGAAGCCCTGGCGGTTACCGACCACGTGTGCTCGTCGGTCAACATCGGCTCCACCAAGGCCGGGATCAACATGGACGCGGTCGGGCTGATGGGCCGGGTGGTCCGCCAGACCGCCGAACGCACCGCGGATCGCGACTGCATCGGCTGCGCCAAGCTGGTGGTCTTCTGCAACGCGCCGGAGGACAACCCCTTTATGGCCGGCGCCTTCCACGGCGCAGGCGAGCCGGACTGTGTGATCAACGTCGGCGTCTCCGGCCCCGGCGTGGTGCGGGCGGCGCTGGCCAAGGCCGGCCCGGACTGCGACCTGACCGCTGTAGCGGACATTATCAAAAAGACCGCCTTTAAGATCACCCGCATGGGCCAGCTGGTCGCGCGGGAAGCCTCCCGCCGGCTGGGCGTGCCCTTCGGGATCGTGGACCTCTCCCTCGCCCCCACCCCGGCGGTGGGCGATTCGGTGGCCCATATCCTGGAGGAAATGGGGCTGGATTGCTGCGGGGCGCACGGCACCACCGCGGCCCTCGCGCTGCTCAACGACGCCGTCAAAAAGGGCGGCGTAATGGCCTCCTCCCATGTAGGGGGGCTGTCGGGCGCCTTCATCCCCGTCACGGAGGATGCCGGCATGATCAACGCCGCCCGGTGCGGCTGCCTGCGGCTGGAGAAGCTGGAGGCGATGACCGCCGTCTGCTCGGTGGGGCTGGACATGATCAACATTCCCGGCGACACGCCGGCCGAGGTGATCGCGGCCATCATCGCGGACGAGGCCGCCATCGGCATGGTGAACTCCAAAACGACGGCGGTGCGGGTGATCCCCGCCGTCGGCAAGGGCGTCGGGGAGGAGCTTTCCTTCGGCGGGCTGCTGGGAGGCGGGCCGGTCATGCCGCTGAACACCTGGTCCCCCGCCCGGTTCATCCGGCGGGGCGGGCGGATCCCGGCCCCGATGCAAAGCCTGAAAAATTGACAAAACCGGCCGGTTTATTCTGGAGTAATTCTATAATTCCCCCATTGTAAATGTTGCGGGATAGGTATATACTGTTGGTGCTTTGGAAAAACAATAAAGGAAGTCT
>CAJFTG010000069.1 GCA_904419875.1 Candidatus Avimonas caecicola
TTTTCCACCGCCAGCGGCAGGCCCACGTATCCCAGGCCCACCACCCCCACTACGATCTCCTTCTCCTCGATCTTCTTCAGTATTTCCTCTTTCATGGACGGATTCTTCCTATTCATGTTCTGCCATTCTCCTTATTCCTTCCGGCCAAGGCCGGGAAAGGTTATTCCGGACGGTTCCGGTAAAGCTCCCTTGGGACAACCGCCGTTATTTTATCAAAAAGCCATGGAAAGATCAAGCCTGTATCCCAACATTCAGGGCATTCAGGTTTTCCTCAGCCGCTTTCCGACCATTTTTCCGAGTATGGATTTTGCCAGGCCGCAGACATAGCGGCACTCCTGCGTGCGGGAGAAAAAGAGCAGATTCAGGGCGTTCGGCACGACAAGGCAGACGCCTGCACGCAGCAGAAGGGACAGCCAGAGGTTCCAGTCCGCCGGAATGCGGGAGCACAAAAACCAGGTGGCGCCGGCGCCGGCCAGCGTCGCCGCCAGATACAAGCCGTAACGGATATAGTAGGCGCGCACCGACCGGTGAAAAATATACTTGTATACAATCAGGGGCTGAATCCAGAAAGGAATCAGCAGCATACTGATCAGATTGGCCGCCAGCACGCCGTTCACCCCCCAGTACTGCACCAGAAGAAACGCCAGCCCCAGGTTGATTCCCGCCTCCACCAGCGGCATGTATTTATCCGGACGATACAGCCCGGCGCTGTCCCGTGCCAGAAAAATGACCCGCCGCATGCTGTAGATATAGAAATACAGGAGAATCAGCAGCAGCGTACCCGTTCCCAGCAGAAAGCCTTCGCCCAGCCACAGCGTGATAAAAGGCTGTATCATTACCAAAAGACCGGTCGTGCAGAAGGACACGAGCAGGAAATTGACAAAATACAACAGATTGAATTTTTCATAGGCCCGCTGTGAATCCTCGGTGTGGATCAAATCCCCGAAGCTGGCGGTAACCCCCTGAAACATCTGGGCGATCAGGTTGTTGAGCGTATTGGTGATCAGGGTGTAATTGGAATAGATTCCTCCCGCCACCAGATTGACAAAATACGTGATAATCATATTGGAGGTGGACGTCAGGCTGAACGAACCCACCTTGTGATAAAGCATGGCGTTGATATTGTGGAACAAATCCCTGCGCTCTTCCCGGTCGATCTTCCCGCTCCCCCGCAGGGTAATCTCGGGATACAGCCGGCGGTAGCGGAAATAAATCACCAACCCTTCCCCCACACGGCAGACGATCTTGGCCACAATATAGAGCACAAAGCTCCTTGTCGTAACCAGGAGGATGATCTGCAAAACGCAGGTAGCCAGTTGTGCGCCGGCGTGCGCCAGGTTGATGATATAGTTTTTCTGATCCGCCGTGATCAGCGCCTTCTGATGCGCAAACAGATAGGATGCCAGAACGTCCAGCACAAAAAGGAAAAAAGTAACCCCCATGTATCCCCGGGAGAAGGTGCGCTCCTTGTCAAACAAATACACAAAAAAGGACAGGATAAAGCCGAGGACCAGAATCACCGCGCCGATCAGCAAATACGCCCGCTTGTAAAACCGCAGCAGGGATTTGATGCGGGGCACGTCGTGATCGGCCACCGGCTTATACAGCTTATAGATCAGCCCGGTCCCCAGACCGAGCTCCGCCAGAGCCAGCATGGAAATAATATTGGTAAACAGGGCGTTGACTCCGAGGGTGCTCTCCCCCAGGCATTCCACAAACTTGGCGCGCACGACAAAGTTGCTGAACATCTGTACCAGATAGCCGCCGGCTCCGGCGACCGAGTTGATGATGGAATTCCGGGTTCGCTTCATGGCGATGTTCCTTTCTTTCCGGCGGCGCGCCGCGCCGTTTGACCCGGCTGCTTCCGGCCGCTCCCGGCCGCTCCCCGGCGGTTTTTCCGAAAGACGCCGATACCTCATGCTTCCCCGGCCCTCCTCCGCCGGCCGAGGGCGGGAACCCGGTCTGCCAGCCGGCAGAGGAGCCGGTCCACACGGTTGCGGGGTTCCCCCGCGGTAATCAGGGCGAGCAGATACCCCATGTAAATCCAGAAAACGAATTGAGGCAGGCTGACGTTATACAGCAGGAATACCTCCACCATATTGTCTACCAGATAAAGCAGGAAAAGCCCCATGCCCGCGTAAATATATCCGTTGCGAAAACCCGCGGCGCGCCGGTTTTTCCACACGAACCGAACCATGGAAAGGGCCATGGCCGCAAGCGCGGCCGCCAGGGCCGCCGTCCCCATGGCGCCGCCGGCTACCAGGCTGTGAAAAAACAGGTTGTGGTAATGTTCGATCGGCACCCCGTGCGTGCTGACATTTTCCAGGCTGCCGGCATGGCCCCAGCCCCAGACCGGCTTTTCCAGGAACCGTTCCACGGCCACCTTCCACAAGCCCGCCCGGCCGCTGGTTACATCCGTCTGGTTATCCGGCCGGACAATCAGGGAAGCGCCGTCATCCTCCGCCGCCGTCTTCCGCAATGCCAAAGGCGCCGTATCCAGAACAGCCGCCGAGGGGCGCGCCGTCTCGTGACTCCTGCCGGAAACGGCGGGTGTACGAAGAGAAACGCCGGAAACGGCGGAGGAAGCTTCCTCCGGAGGCTGCTGTTCCGCATAGTAAGCGGTCAAAAGCCGGTCGCTCGTCTGGAGAAAGGCCGGGTAGACCAGCACGGCGGCCGCCAGCACCACAGCGGAGAGCGCGGCGCTGGCCAAAGCGGAAAGCGGAAGGCGGGGAATCCGGGAAAAGATGGTTTTGCGAAAAAGGAAGAAGAGCAGGACCCCCAGAAAAGCCAGAAAGGCCAGCAGGCTGCCGCGGGACTGCGCCAGGAGCAGGAACAGCAGATTCAGCAGCGCGCCGATTCCCAGGCAGAGGTACTGAACCGGAAGCGTCCCGCGCCGCCGGGTAATCTCCCGGCAGAGATAGAACTGCAGCGGGCAAAGGGCCGACGCCACCGCGCAGACCGGCAGGTTCGGGTTGGAAAAAACGCCGAACAGCCGGCCGCCGTGAATTCCGATATGGTACACCGTTCCCCCGTACTCCATCACCGCTTCGTAATTGGCCAGCAGCATATAGAGGGAAACCGCCGCGCCGGCAGCGCAAAGCCCGATGTAAACCCAGCCGATCACCCGCATTTCCCGCAGGAGGGCCTCCCGGCCCCGCGTTTCATCGTTGGGGTACAGCACCAGTATCCCCAGCGCCGCATAGCACAGCGTGGAGACGTTCTCCTTAAATCCTGTCCGATAATTCAGGAGAACGCTGACCGCCCCGCACAACAAAACCAGAATAAGCCATGCCGCATGACGGGCGCGCAGACAGCTGCGCTTTGTCAGCAGGTCGGCCAGAATCTGGACGCCTCCCCAAACCAGCGCCGCCTTCAACAGCCCGTCGACCACCGACTTCATGGCGGGCAGCGCCATCAGGAAAAAGAGCGTCACCGTCAGCACCTTGATGACCAAACGGCTGAGGAAAAAACGTTTGGCGAGTTCCAGCGCTTTCATTTTCAAGCCCCATTTCTATCGGAATTGCAGTTTATGCATGAACAAACGCCGGCAGCCCGCCGGGCGCGGCATACGGGGGACGCCCGAAGAACCGCGCGGCTACAGCGTCTCATACAGCTGCTCGATCCGCGCCGCCTGACCCGACAGGTCGTAACCGGCCTCCACAAGCTGGCGGCGGCGATTGGTGCGTTCATACCCGTCCGCCGCCTTTTCCATCTCCGCCGCCCAGAGCTCCTCCCCGCCTTCCAGCGGAAGGTAGGTCAGCAGCTCCGTCACCTTCGCCTCCGGCGGCACCCTGGTGGAAGCGATCGCCCGCAGCCCGGCGGCCTGCGCCTCGATCAGCACCAGCCCCAGCCCCTCCGACCGTGAAGGAAGGAGGAAGAGGTCCATCCCCTGCATGAGCGCCGGCACATCCTCCCGCATCCCCAGAAAGCGCACGGCGTCCTCCACTCCGAGGAGGGCCGCCTGCCGCCTCACCTCTTCCTCCAGCTCGCCGGCGCCGACCAGCCAGAGGACCGCTTCCTCCCGCCTTTTGCGCAGGCAGGCGAAGGCGCGCAGAAGGAACTCGTGATTCTTCTGATAGGTAAAACGGCCGATATGTCCCACGACAAAGGCGTCCTGCGCACCGAAAGAACGGCGCACCCTCTCCCGGACAACGGGGTCGAACGTGAATTTTTCCGTATCGATGGCGTTGTGAAAATACTGAACCTTCTCCCTGGGAACCGCGTCCCCGAAAAGCCAGTCGGCCGCCGCCTCGGAGCAGGCGGCGAAAGCGTCGCCGTAACGGCAGGCGCGGCGGTAACAGCGCTTATGCAGCCAGGAAAAGAAGCGCCGCTTGGATGCGCCGGCAATGTCCGGCCTTGCGTTGTGGGAATGCAGGATGACCTTTACGCCGTGCTTCTTCGCCTGGCGGAAAAGCACGGTATTCAGGATATACGGCATGTGGCAGTGCACAATGTCGTAATCCTCCTTCCACAGCTGCTTCATCTCCCGGCGGTAGCACAGGGGATGCCTGAACGGCGAGGCGGGGAGGGAAAACACCCGGCTGCCGTTTTCCGTTAGTTCCCGGCAGAAGGAGAGATCCCGCTCGCCGGTCACGAAATCCATATGCACCTTTTCCCGGTCCACCCACTCGTAATTGTTCAGGATGTACCGGGTCACCCCGTCTCCGGAGCGGCCTATCCGGTATTCCAGCACCTTTTTCATCGCTGCGCCCCCTCAATCCCGCCTGCCGATCTCCTGCTTCATTTTCGAGGTGGAGATCTCCGGCGTGCGCGGCAGATAGACCACCTCGCAGTAATCCCGCAGAAAGTCGAATTTCCCTTTCCAGTCGTCCCCCATCACAAAGGTATCCACGTGGTACTCCTTCACATCCCGCGCCTTCTGCTCCCAGCTTTCCTCCGGGATCACCAGGTCCACATACCGGATGGACTCCAGCAGCTGGCGGCGTTCTTCATAGGAAAAATAGCACGCCTTGCTTTTGCAGTTTTTATTGAACTCATCGGTGGACAGCGCCACAATCAGGTAATCCCCCAGCGCCCTGGCACGGCGCAGCAGATTGATGTGCCCGTAATGCAGCAGGTCGAAGGTCCCATAGGTGATGACGCGCTTCACGGTTCTTCCTCCTTTGCCGGGTCCATGAACCCCTCAAGCCGGATTTCCACCGATTCGTGGTGGCTGACCCGTTTTTCCTCCGGCGGCAGGCGGCGGTAATCGCCGTACAGGCTGGTCAGGTAACCGTCGTAATCCTGCGGCACCGGACACAGCATGTCCTCAAACGGCATCGGCTTCCCCTCCCCAAAGAAAGCCGCCGGAACCACCTCTTTCGTCCCCCAGGCGCCGTGCCAGTTGGCGACGCTGGGGGAACTGCCGTACGGATACTTCGTGCACAAGGCGTCGATCTTCCGGAAGCAGGCGTCCCGGCTGACAAAGGGGGCCATCAGTGAAAGCGCAAGGGAAGCGGGCAGGCTCTTTTTCCGGATATAGTCGGTCCGCCGGTTGAGCAGAGAAAAGCGGTAGAGCTTCATCTTTTTCAAAAGGGCCTCCGCCTCCTGCGGGTCGGCGGGGCCGCCGTCCAGGGGGAAGATGTCCAGATACACCCCTTGATGGATCGGCAGGTGCGCGGAAACCGTTTCCTTGAACAGGGTCCGGTTGTCCCGCAGCTTGGCAAAGCTTAAAAAATAGGCCGGCTCGCTGTGGTAATCCTGCAAAAACAGATGCGCGGGCAGCAGTGCCGGAGCCGTGCGGAGGAAACGCTCATAATCCGGGCGGGGCATCCCGACGTCAACGTCGTCGTCCCAGGGGATAAACCCGCCGTGGCGCACCGCTCCCAGGGCGGTGCCGCCCAACAGGAAATACGCCAGCCCTTCCTTCCGGCAGATCGCGTCGAACTGATGAAGCAGCCCGAGCTCCACCTTCTGCAAAGCGCGAAGTTCCCGGTCCGTCTCATTCATCCCCGGCATCCTCCTTTCCCTTCAGAATCTCCCGGTACAGGGCGCTGTACGCATCGTATACCAGGCGCTGGTCATACCGCTCCTCCGCCCGTTTGAGGCAGGCTGCGGTAAAGTGGGCCTTCCCCAGCCGCCGGATTTCCCGCACGGCGGCAGCCAGCCCCGCGGCGTCCCCTTTGTCCACCACCCGGCCGGTCGATTCATCCAGGCTTTCCGGGCTGCCGCCCGTGCGGAAGGTCACCACCGGCGTGCCGCAGGCCAGCGCCTCCAGATTCACCGTTGGGAAATTGTCCTCCAGCGTGGGATTCACCAGCACGTCCGCGGCGCTGTAGAGCGCCGCCAGCTCCGCGGCGCTCTCCGTCCGGCTCAGGCCGACCGCCTCCCGGGGCAGGGCGGCCTTCTGCCTCTCGTCCACCCCGACCACCACCAGCCGGCAGTCTTCCCCCAGCTCCTGCCGGAGAGCGAGCAGGTACGGCAGCCCCTTGCGCTCCTCCCACACCCCGGCCACGCCGAGCAGGAGAAACGCCCGCGGCGATATCCCAACCCGTTCCCGCAGGCCGGCGTCCGGCGTGGGACGGAAAACCGTGCGGTCCACCCCGTTGGGGATGACCCGCACGGGATATTTCCCCAGAAAGGATTCGCCGGCCAGGCCGGCCAGCCATTCCGAGGGCGCGACGACCGTCATGGCCTCCGGCAGGGTGAAAAGAGCCCTCTTTTCCGCATAATTGCGCGCGGAACGATCTGCCAGCAGGCTGGACGGATACGCCGCCTTCTGCGGGCAGGAACCGCAGCCGGTCCTCCATTTTTCGCAGCCGGCATAGTCGAAATAGGCGCAGTGGCCGGTAAAGGCCCAGCAGTCGTGCAGCGTCCACACCACGGGCAGACCGCTTTCCTTCAGCCAGCGGAAGAGCTCTCCGACATGCAGATAATAGCCGTGAAGGTTATGCAGATGCACCAGGTCGGGGGACAGGGCCTCCGCCTGCCGCAGGAACCGCCGGGTCGCCCGACGGGAGCCGAAGCCGTGCCGGTCAAGCAGGCGGGTGAGGGCCACGTGGCCGTAAACATCCGCCGGCCCGCCGATGCGGATCGCCTCCCCGCAGCCGCGCCCCTCCCCCCGGCCGTAGGCAAGAAAGCCGGCGTCGCCGTGTTCGGCCAGGGAGGCGTGCAGTCCGGCGGCGATCCGTCCCGTGCTGCCCACGCCGCAGACCGAGTTGATCTGTAAAACTCTCATGGCTTTTTCGTTCCTTTTCCCGAAAAAGATTCCCGGCCGGCCGGCGGCCCGTCCGCATCCCCCGGCCGCGCCGTCCCCGCGGAGGCGCCGTTCCCGCTCCGCCTTTTCCGCGCCGGCAGCAGGGCCAGGAGGGCCGGCGTCAGGCCGGCCAGCAGCCCCGCGAAGTCCAGGACCACGTCCTGCACCATACCCGCCCGCCCCGGCACGAAAAGCTGGAGGAATTCGTCGGAAACCGGCACCAGCAGCCCGATAAAAAGCGGGATAAACAGATGGGCAAGCAGCCGCGGGGTATACATCCGCAGCGTCACCATCAGAAGCACGCCCAGCCCGGCGTATTCCGCGAAATGGGCGGCCTTGCGGACAAAGGTCTCCGTCACCGTCCCCTGCCAGCCGAAAAGGGACAGTCCTTCCTGCAGCAGCGCGGTCGCCCACCGGCTGAGCGCCGAGGAATCGGCGCCGCTCTGCAGGGAGTTCCCGTAAATCAGGCCGACGTAAAGGACGGTCAGGAGCGTAAACAGGGCGCGCCGGAACCGCCGCCCTTCCGCCCGCGTCATCGCGGTTTTCTCCCCCGCCGTCTCCGCGTCCCCGCCTGTTCCTGCGCCTGACGGAGAAGGCCGTCCAGGGATTGCATAAAAATCTCCCGTGTAAAATGCGTCTCAAAATAACGGCGGCCGCGCAGCCCCTTCTCCCGGTAAACGGCCTGGTCGGCGCAAACCCGCTCCATGGCGGCGGCCAGCCCCTGCGCGTCCCCTGCCGGGACGCTTTCGCCGCAGCCCGCCTCCCGCACGAGGTCGGAGGCCGCGCCGTCCGCCGCCGCCAGAACCGGCTTCCCGGCGGACAAGTACCCCTGCGCTTTGGCCGGCAGGGTCATGCCGATGAAATCGCCGCCCCGCAGCGTCAGCAGGAAGCAGTCGGCCAGGCGGTAAAAGCGCTTCATTTCGGACAGGGGAAACTTGCCGTGGAAGGTGACCCGGTCCTCCAGCCGCAGCTCTTCCGCCAGCGCTTTGCATTCCTCCAGCGCGGAGCCGCTGCCTACGATGTGCACGTGAAAGGGCTTGTCCGCCCGGACCAGGGAAGCGGCCCGCAGGATACAGTCTACATTCTGCACCGCGCCGATGTTCCCGGCAAACACAAAGTCCACGCAGTTATTCTCTTCATACTGCCCGCAAATATCCGAATACAGGTCCTCGGCGTGCTGAGGCAGGTCCGCAATCCGTTCTTCCTTCACGCCGTCCACCTCGGTGAGATACCGGCGGAACGGGGCCGAGGAGACCGCCAGAATGTCCGCCTGCCCGTAAATCCGGCGGCTGACGCGGTGCATGAAACGGAAAAGCGGGTGCTCCTCCCCCACGTTCCATGCCTTGAGCGATTCCGGCCAGAGGTCGCAGCAGTACAGCAGCAGCGGCGCGCCGGTGCGCCGGCGGTAGGCGGTTGCCGGTATCGACTGCAGGACCGGGGAGGTCTGATAGGAAACGACCACCTCCGCGTCCTTTTTGCACAGGCGGGCGTAAATCCATCCCCAGAAAACGAAGGAAACATAATTCAGCGCCCGGAACAGTATGCCGCTCCTCCGCGCGACCGTCGGCACCCGGAAAACCGCCGCGCCGTTCCAGTTCTCTTTTCGGCGGCGGAAAAAGCGGTACTCCTTCGGAATGCGGGAGGTTGCATAATCAGGCAGGCCGGTCAGGACCCGCACCGTATGCCCCTCCTCCGTCAGGGAGGCTACGATATCGTTAATCCGGAAATCCTCCGGATAGAAGTATTGGGATACCACCAGTATATTCAAAAGGCGATCAGCTCCTTTGCCTGTCCCGCCGCGCGGCGGCGAAACGCCCTCCGGCCGCGGCGCCAAAGAAAAGGCTGCGAACCGCCCGTCCGCAGCCGTGATTTAGTATAGCATACTCCGGAAAAAAATACAACCGGAGGCAAATTCCGGCTTTCTCCCTTTCCCCTGGGGAAACCGATGGAGAAGCGGCGCCCCCCGTTCTCCGCCGCCCGCCTTTCTGCCTCTCTGCTTTTCCGCCTGCCTTCCCAGTCCTTTCCGGCACCTCCAGCCTGCCTACGCCGGAGAGGCCGCGCCGGATTCTTCCGCACCGCCGGCCCCGTCCGCCGTCTGCGCGGGCGGGTCGGGAGGCTTTAAAATCAGCTTCCGCCTGGTTACCGGCCCGTCGTACTTCAGCTTGACCTGTACCCGGGCCGTATACTTCCTCTCGCATGCGCGGCAGAGAAAATCCGCGCAGAAGGCACGGGAGCGGAATTTCCATTCGCCGGCGCGCCGGAGGGGCCGGCCGCATTCCTCGCACCGGAAATGCAGATCCTCCCGGTTCACATGCTCGTCGTGAATATCGCTGATGATCACCGTTTTAAAGGTCAGCCGGTCGTAGAATTCCCGGTCCGCCGCCCGCACCGCCCCGGCAAAGGAAGCCGGCTCATACACCCGCGTGAAAACCTGTCCGGTCAGAATGCTGTCATCCAGCGCGCGGTGCAGCTCCATCCCTTCCTCGGGGATTTCCAGCAGTTCGCAGGCCCGGCTAAGCCCCATCTGCTGGGCGGTGCCGTAATGCAGCCGCGCCTGGCAGTAAGCCTGCAGGTCGGCGTAGCGGTTCATAAAGGGGATCCGCTCGCTGTGCAAAAAATAGCGGCAGTTTTCCAGCAGCACCATCAGGTCGGTGGTGCTCCAGGTCATGACCACCGCCTGCCGGTCGCCGATCCACCTGCGCAGCCGGGAGACGGCGCGGGAGAACGGCTCTCCCTCTTCCAGTTCCTCCTCCCCGATGCCGGTCAAATCCTGCACCAGCGTCGTCAGCTTGCGGCTGACCACCGGGCGGATCACCGCGTGAAAGGTATCCTCCTGCTCCAGCCGGTCGTTGATTTTCACGGCGCCGATTTCGATGATCTCATTAAAAAAGCCGTGGGTTTTGCGCGTATACGCGCCGTTCCATTCCAAATCCAGAATGACGTAGGTCATGGAGAGACCTTCCTTTCGCGCCGCCCCGCCACTGCGGGCGGCGGTTTTTCCGGATATAGGCAGCCGGTCAGGCCATCTCTCCCAGCCTGCCGCCGGCCAGGACGTGGAAGTGCAGATGATGCACGGTCTGCCCGGCGTCCGCGCCGTTGTTCGTCACCACGCGATAGTCGGCCAGTCCCAGCCCGCGGGTCAGGCGGGCGATCACCTCGAAAACATGCGCTACAACGGCGCTGTTTTCCGCTGTAATCTCCGCCGCGCCGGCCAGGTGCTGCTTGGGGATCACCAGAATGTGCACCGGCGCCTTGGGCTCAATATCGTAAAACGCCAGCACCTGCTCGTCCTCATACGCCTTTTTGGAGGGGATCTCCCCCGCCACAATTTTGCAGAAAACACAATCGCTCATTTTCGCTCCGCCTTTCTGTGACAATAAAATGCAGCTTCCGGGCTTATTTCCTGGCCGCCAGCAGCGCGGCAAGAATATCGTCCACGGCGTTGATCGCATCGTCCACCCGGCTGAGGTCCCGGCCGCCCGCCATCGCGGAATCCGGCCGCCCGCCGCCTTTGCCGCCGCAGATTTTGGCGACCTCCCGCACGATATTGCCCGCGTGCGCGCCCTTGGCGACCGCCTCCGGCCCGCAGTAACAGGCGAAGGAAACCGTGCCCGCATCCTCCAGAATCCCGGCGATCACCGCCACAATGTTCGGGATATTCGCGTCGCGGCAGCGGTCGCACATGGTGCGGACAGCCTCGCTTCCGGTGCCGGTGAAGGCGGCGGCCACCACCTTGATGCCCTCGATCTCCTTCGCGCCGCTGAAAAGGCCCTCCACTTTGCTGGCGGCCATCCGGGACTTCAGGGTCAGCAGCTCCCGCTGGGAATCCTTCAGCTCCCCGGCAAGCTGCGCGGCGCGGTGAGGCACCTCGTCGATCTTGCCCACGCGCAGCGCGTCGGCCGCCTGGGTGAGCAGCTCCCGGTACTCGTTGATCAGGCCCAGCACGTTCCCGCCGGTCACCGCCTCCACCCGGCGGACGCCCGCCGCCACCGAGCTTTCGGATACGATCCGGAACAGGCCGAGCTTGGCGGTATTGTCCACATGGGTTCCGCCGCACAGCTCGGTGGAAACGCAGGTGCCCTCCTGCGCGCTGCCCATCCGGACCACCCGGACCACATCGCCGTATTTCTCGCCAAACAGCGCCATGGCCCCCAGCTTTTTCGCCTCGTCGATCGGCATTTCCCGGATATCCGCCGGCAGGCCCGCGAGAATCCACCGGTTGACCAGCGTTTCCACGGCGGCCAGTTCTTCCGCGGTCATGGCGGAAAAATGGGTGAAGTCAAAGCGCATCCGCCGGGCGTCCACCAGCTGGCCCGCCTGCTCCACATGGGTGCCCAGCACCTCCCGCAGCGCGGCCTGAAGCAGATGGGCCGCCGTATGGTTGCGCATGGTGGCGCGCCGCTCCTCCTCGTTCACGGCCGCGACCACCACATCGCCCACACGGATTTCGCCCCGCGTCTGCCGGCCGGTGTGGAGGATCACCCCATTGTGCGACTTCACGGTGTCCCGCACATCGAAGGACGCGCCCTCGCTGGTAACGGCGCCGATGTCGCCGACCTGGCCGCCGCTTTCCGCATAGAAGGGCGTCGTGTCGAGCACCACAACGGCTTCCTCCCCTTCGGAAACGCCGTCCACCAGTTCGTCGTCCCGGATGATGGCGGTCACCTTCGCCTCGCAGCGGAGGGTGTCGTATCCCACGAAACGCCCGGGCGTGAGCTCCGAAAGGATGCCCGCGTCGTTTTTCCAGGCGTCGGCCCCCGCGTTTTTGCGGGCGGCCCGGGCGCGGGACCGCTGCTCGGTCATCCGCCGGGTGAACTCCTCCTCGTCCACCGCGATGCCCTTTTCTTCCAGAATGTCTTTGGTCAGGTCGATCGGGAAGCCGTAGGTGTCATACAGCTTGAAAGCGTCCGCCCCCGAAAGGGTATCCCCCTCAAGGCCGGCAAGCATCTCATCCAGCAGGGACAGGCCGCTGTCGATGGTTTTGCCGAAGGCTTCCTCCTCCACATGGATCAGCTTCTTGATAAAATCCTTTTTCTCCTCCAGTTCCGGATAGGCGTTCCGGTTTTCCGCAATGACGGTGTCGCACACCTGATACAGAAACGGCTCGTGGATGCCGAGCAGCCGCCCGTGCCGCGCGGCGCGGCGGAGAAGGCGGCGCACCACGTAGCCGCGCCCTTCGTTGGAGGGCATGACGCCGTCCCCGATCATGAAAGTGGTGGAGCGGATGTGGTCGGTCACCACCCGCAGGGACACGTCGGTCCTCTCGTTTTCACCGTAGGCAACCTCGGCGATCCGGCCGACGTGCTTCATGATGTTCTGCACGGTGTCCACCTCGAAGAGGTTGTCCACCCCCTGCATGATGCAGGCCAGCCGCTCCAGCCCCATGCCGGTATCGATGTTCGGGTGATCGAGGGGGGTGTAATTCCCCTTTCCATCGTTGTCAAACTGGGTGAACACCAGATTCCAGAACTCGACATACCGGTCGCAGTCGCAGCCGACGCCGCAGGTGGGAGACCCGCATCCGTACTTTTCGCCCCGGTCGAAATACAGTTCGGAGCAGGGGCCGCAGGGGCCGCTGCCGTGCTCCCAGAAGTTGTCCTCCTTGCCCAGGCGCACGATGTGGTCGGCGGGCACCCCGACCTCCCGAGTCCAGATCCCGAACGCCTCGTCGTCGTCCTGATAAATGCTGACCCAGATGCGTTCCGCCGGCAGCTCCAGCACCTTGGTGCAGAACTCCCATGCCCAGGCGGTTGCCTCATGCTTGAAATAGTCGCCGAAGCTGAAATTGCCCAGCATCTCGAAATACGTGCCGTGGCGGGCGGTCTTCCCCACCCGCTCGATATCCGGGGTGCGGATGCACTTCTGGCAGGTGGTCACCCGCTTGCGGGGCGGGGTCACCTCGCCGGTGAAATATTTTTTCATGGGGGCCATTCCCGAATTGATCAGCAGCAGGGATTTGTCGTTCTGCGGCACGAGCGAAAAGCTCGGCAGCCGCAGATGTCCCTTGCTTTCAAAAAAAGCGAGGTACTTCTCCCGCAGTTCGTTGAGTCCCGTCCATTTCATGGCTGATTCGTTCCTTTCGTATTGTTGTTTCGGCCGGTTCCCGTTCCCCGGGGGGCGGGGACGCCGGAAGCCAAAAGAAAAAGCTCCCGTCCGCAATGGGACGGAAGCTCCGTGGTACCACCCAAATTGCGCGGACCGGGCCGCGCCGCTTGAACCCCTTAACGCGGGGAAACGCCGCCGCTTGCCGCGGCAGGACTCGGGGAGGGCCTCCGTTCCGGGAGATGCGCAAACGCCCTTTCAGCCGGGGAGCGTTCTCTCTGGGCGCGCCGAAAACGGTTCTTTCCCGTCAACGCCGTAATAGAAATATATGTTATTATAGAGCCGTCTTTGGCGGTTGTCAAGGCGTTCCGGATGATTTTTCGATCGATAAACCGCCGCTTTCCCGGGCCGGAACCTACCGGCCGCTGTCCGCCGGGCTTTCCGGCAGGCCGGTCGCCTTTTTGAATTCGAGGAACTCGTCGAAGCTCATCGCCTTGTCCAGCAGGCCGTCCGGCGTCAGCTCGATCACCCGGTTGGCGATGGTCTGCACGAACTGGTGGTCGAAAGAGGAGAACAGGATGTTCCCTTTGAAATCGATCATCCCGTTGTTCACCGCCGTGATGGATTCGAGGTCGAGGTGATTGGTCGGCTGATCCAGCAGCAGGACGTTGGCCCCGAACATCATCATCCTCGAAAGCATGCACCGCACCTTTTCGCCGCCGGACAGGACGCTCACCGGCTTGAGCACATCGTCCCCCGAAAACAGCATCTTTCCCAGAAAGCCGCGCAGATAGGATTCGTGCGTGTCGGTGGAATACTGCGCCAGCCACTGAAGGATGTTCAGGTCGCAGCCCTCGAAAAACGAGGCGTTGTCCTTGGGGAAATAGGACTGCGAGGTGCTTACGCCCCATTTGAAGCTCCCCTCATCCGGCTCCAGCTCGCCCATCAGGATGCGGAACAGGGTGGTGTTGGCGATTTCATTCTCCCCGACGAACGCGATCTTGTCCCCCTTGTTGACCCGGAAGGACACATTGTTCAGCACCCTGACGCCGTCCACCGTTTTGCCGAGCCCCTCGACGCTCAGAATCTCCTTCCCCGCCTCGCGGTCCATGGTGAAGCCGACGAAGGGATAGCGGCGGGAGGAGGCGGGCATCTCCTCCGGCGTCAGCTTTTCAATCAGCTTGCGCCGGCTGGTGGCCTGCTTGGACTTGGATTTGTTGGCGGCGAACCGTTCGATGAAGCTTTGCAGCTCTTTGATCTTTTCCTCCGCCTTGCGGTTCTGGTCCCGGATCATCCGCTGCATAAGCTGGCTGGACTCGTACCAGAAATCGTAATTGCCGACGTAAATCCGGATCTTGTTGTAATCCACATCCACAATATGGGTGCACACATTGTTGAGAAAATGCCGGTCGTGGGACACCACGATCACCGTCCCCTCGTACTCCAGCAGAAAATCCTCCAGCCAGTCCACCGAGGGGATGTCCAGTCCGTTGGTCGGCTCGTCAAGCAGGAT
>CAJFTG010000070.1 GCA_904419875.1 Candidatus Avimonas caecicola
TAATGAAAACTGTTGCCAAATCGTTGCCACGAAGGGCATTAAGCCTTGAAAAACCCAGTAATCACGGGCCTTTTCAGCTCTCTGAAATCATTCCCACTCTATGGTTGCCGGGGGCTTGGAGGTGATGTCGTATACGATGCGGTTGACGCCCCGGACTTCGTTGACAATCCGGTTGGACACCGCCGCAAGAATATCCAGCGGGATCCGCGCCCAGTCGGCGGTCATGAAGTCGGTGGTGGTCACGGCACGCAGGGCGATGGTGTAATCGTAGGTGCGGCTGTCCCCCATCACGCCCACCGAACGCATATCGGTAAGAACGGCGAAATACTGGTTAATGTCCCGCTCCAGCCCGGCTTTCGCGATCTCCTCCCGGAAGATGGCGTCCGCTTCCCGCAGGATGTCCAGCCGCTCCCGGGTAAGGGCGCCGATGCAGCGCACTGCCAGGCCGGGGCCGGGGAAGGGCTGCCGCCAGACCATATGGTAGGGCAGCCCGAGCTCCAGGCCGGCGCGCCGGACCTCGTCCTTGAACAGGTCGCGCAGCGGCTCGCAGAGCTTCAGGTTCATCCGTTCCGGCAGGCCGCCGACATTGTGATGGCTTTTGATGACCGCCGCCTTGTCGCTGCCGCTTTCAATCACATCGGGGTAGATCGTTCCCTGCACGAGATAATCCACCTCGCCGAGCTTGTTCGCCTCGTCCTCAAACACCCGGATGAATTCCTCGCCGATGATCTTCCGCTTGGTTTCCGGGTCGGATACGCCGGCCAGCTTGTCCAGGAAACGGTCCTGCGCGTTGACCCGTACGAAATGGATATCGTAATTTTCGGTGAACATCTTTTCCACCATGTCCCCCTCGTCCTTGCGGAGAAGGCCGTGGTCCACAAAGATGCAGGTGAGCTGGCGGCCGACCGCCTTGGCGACCATCACCGCCGCCACTGAGGAATCCACCCCGCCGGACAAGGCGCAGAGCACCCGCTTGGAGCCGATCTGCTCCCGGATTCGGGTGACGGACTCCTCCACAAAGGAGGACATCTGCCAATCGCCCCGGCAGCCGCAGACGTCGAACAGGAAATGCCGCAGCATTTCCGCCCCCTGGAGGGTATGGTTGACCTCCGGGTGGAACTGGACGGCATAGAGCTTTTTTTCCGCGTTCTCCATGGCGGCGCAGGGGCAGTGCGGCGTGGTGGCCGTGATGCGGAAGCCCGCGGGAGGAGCGGCGATGCAGTCGGTGTGGCTCATCCAGCACTGCTGTTCCGGCGGCAGGCCGGCAAACAGGGCGCTGGACCCGTCCACCGTCGCCGTGGTGCTGCCGTATTCCCGTTCGGCGCTGACCACCTTGCCGTCCAGCATCCACGCCATGAGCTGCGCGCCGTAGCAGATGCCCAGCACCGGGATGCCGAGGGAGAGGATCTCCCGCGAATAATGGGGGGACGCCTCGTCGTACACGCTGTTGGGGCCGCCGGTGAAAATAATCCCCTTATACCCCGCCTCCGCGATTTCGGCCAGAGGGGTTTTATACGATTTCACCACCGAGTACACCCCTGCCTCGCGGACGCGCCGGGCGATGAGCTGGTTATACTGGCCCCCGAAGTCCAGCACCAGGACGGTTTCGTTATTCATGGACGTTTCCTGCCTTTCCTGCGCAATGCCAATCCTTGCCGTGTTAATGGGACATTATAAGCAAAGTATAAAGAAATTTGCGAAAAAAAACAATAGGGAGAAGGGGAGAAAAGGAAAAAGGGAAACGCCCTTGCTTTTTGCAGGCGGGCGTTTCCCTCCCAAAGCGCCGTATCTCCGCCGGGTTACCGGACGATGATCTCCTCGCGGCCGGGGCCGTTGGAGACCATGGTGACCGGCACCTCCAGCTCCTTTTCGATGAACTCCACGTATTTCCGGCAGTTTTCCGGCAGGTCCTCATACCGGGTGATGCCGCGCACGTCGCATTTCCAGCCGGGAAGGACCTCCAGTACCGGCTTGCATTTTTCCAGCGTGGGGGTGGTGGGGAAATCGCGCAGCACTTTGCCGTCCGCCTCGTAGCCGACGCAGACCGGGATTTCGTCCAGATACCCCAGCGCGTCCACCACGGTCAGCGCCGCCTGGGTCGCCCCCTGCGCCTGCACGCCGTAGCGGGAGGCCACGCAGTCGAACCAGCCCATCCGGCGGGGGCGGCCGGTGGTCGCGCCGAATTCCCCGGCGTCGCCGCCGCGTATCCGCATCTCCTGCGCCTGGTCCCCGAAGATTTCGCTGACAAAGGCCCCCGCGCCCACCGCGCTGGAATACGCCTTGACCACCGCGATGATATCTTCGATTGCGTAGGGCGGCAGGCCCGCGCCGATCGCCCCGTAGCCCGCGAGGGTGGAGGAGGAGGTCACCATCGGGTAAATGCCGTAATCGGGGTCCTTGAGCGCGCCGAGCTGCCCCTCCAGCAGGATGTTTTTCCCCTCCTTCAGGGCGTCCCGCAGGAAGTGGAAGGTGTCCCCGACATAGGGGCGGATTGCATCGCGCAGGCGGATCATCTGGGAAAACACCTCATCCACCGCGAGGGCGGGCTTGTGATAGAGCTGCTCCAGCAGGACGTTCTTGACTTCCAGCACGCCCTTGAGCTTTTCATAAAAGTAGTCCTCGGCGAACAGCTCGCACAGCTCAAAGCCGGTTTTGGCGTACTTATCCGAATAGAAGGGCGCAATGCCCGATTTGGTGGACCCGAAGGATTTGCCGCCCAGCCGTTCCTCCTCGTACTGGTCAAACAGCACGTGATAGGGCATCACGACCTGGGTGCGGTCGGAAACCAGCAGCCGGGGTTCGATGCCTTTTTCCCGCAGGGCCGCGGCTTCGTTGAGGAACTTCTGAATATCCAGCGCCACACCGTTGCCGATGACGTTGGCGACATGGGGATAGAACACGCCGGAGGGCAGCTGATGCAGGGCGAACTTCCCGTATTTGTTGATGATCGTGTGTCCGGCGTTGCTTCCGCCCTGGAAGCGGATAACGACATCCGATTGGGCGGCAAGAACATCGGTGAGCTTGCCCTTTCCCTCGTCGCCCCAGTTGGCGCCTACGATCGCTCTGACCATGGGGATAACCATTCCTTTCTTACTGTCACGTGCCATCACGTGTCATCACGTGCCGTCACTTGCCGTTGCCTGCCGTCCCCGCCATGCACAGAGGGAAGGGGCGGAGGCCGGGAGGCCATCGGACGGCTTCCCCCCGCTGCCTGTGCAAAAATGGAGGGCGGCCGGGGCCCGTTTCCTTTCCAGGGCTTCCGGCCGTCCTCCAGTGTATCACACAGAGGGGCATAAGTAAAATACATATTATGCATGTTCACTATGCGCCTTATTTATGCCTTCTCGTTCAGGATCAACTCCAGCAATCGCTGCGCCGCCCGGGAAACCGGCTGTCCGCTCTGCACCACGCACAGGCGGCGGGGAGGGATGGGAACGTCCGGCCGCAGCCGGAATACCGTGCCGTTCCCCAGCGCCTCCGCGGCAAAATCCTCCACCACGCAGCCGATGCCGAGGTTCCGCTGCACAAAGCGGACGATCAGGTCGCTGGTGGCCAGCTCAAACTCCGGCTGGAGACGCAGCCCGGCGGCGGTGAAAAAGCCGTCCAGATACCGCCGGGTGCTGGTGTCCTTTTCCAGGAGGATCAGGGGCAGGGATTCCAGCTCCCGCAGGGCCAGGGTGCGCCGGGCCAGGTCCGCAAAGCGCGGGCCGGCGATCACGATGTCCTGCACCCGGCCCACCGGCGTGAAAACAAAGGGAAGGGAGGGCGTGCCGGGGTTGGGGAGGAGGCCCTCCGGGCCGCCGGCATCGCCGTCCGGCCGCCCGGCGCCGCTGTCCGCCGTGGGACGGCTGACCACCCCGAAGTCGATGGTCCGCTGCTCGAGGGCGCGCAGGGTTTCGGGGGTGGGGCCGTTGGTCACGCTGATCTTGATGCGGGGATAGAGGGTGTGGAACCTCTCCAGATGCGGCAGGAGAAAGAAACGCAGGGTCATGTCGCTCGCCCCGACCCGGATCTCGCCGGCTTCGAGATTGCGCCGTTCCCGCAGTTCCCGTTCACCCATCTCGAACCGGGCGATTCCGGCGGCGACATGGGCGTACAGGGCTTCTCCTTCGCTGGTCAGCTCCACCCCCTTGGAAGTGCGCAGGAACAGGCGGCAGTCCAGCGCCCGTTCCAGCTGCCCAACGCTCCGGCTGACCGCCGGCTGGGAAAGGTAAAGCTCCCCCGCCGCGAGGGTGATGCTCCGGCAGCGGGCGACGGTGTAAAAAACGCGGTAAAGGTCCAGGCTGACGCGGCTGCCGTTCATCGGCGCGCCTCCTTCCCCATCGTTTCTGGGCACCGTTCCGGGAAACGCCGCCGGGCGAGGCGCGCGGGCCCCGCCCGGCGGAGAGGCCGGCGATGGGCGCTCAGACGTTGATTTCCACCGTCACGCCCCGCAGGTCCGCGTGGCGGGCCAGCACCGGGGCGACCTGCTCCGACAGGAACTCCGCGGTCTGCTCCGGCGCGCGGCCGACGTAGCGGGACGGTTCGAGCACGCTCTCCAGCTCGGCTGCGGTGACGCCGAAGGCCGGGTCCCCCGCGATCCGCTCCAGCAGGTCGTTTACCCCGTCCCCCTGCTTGACGCGGCGGGCGGCCTCCATCGAGTGGACGCGGATCCGCTCGTGCAGCTCCTGCCGGTCGCCGCCCCGCTTGACGCAGTCCATCATGATGTTCTCCGTCGCCATGAAGGGAAGCTCCCGACGCAGGTTGCGGTCGATCACGGCGGTGTTGACCACCAGCCCGTCCACCACGTTGATCACCAGCGACAGGATGGCGTCCACCGCCAGGAAGCCCTCCGCCACGCTGATGCGCTTGTTGGCGGAATCGTCCAGCGTGCGCTCGAACCACTGGGTGGAGGCGGTCATCGCCGGATTGAGGGAATCCGCGATCACGTACCGGGCCAGGGCGGCGATCCGCTCGCTGCGCATGGGGTTGCGCTTGTACGCCATGGCGGAGGAGCCGATCTGGCTCTTTTCAAACGGCTCCTCAATTTCCTTGAGATGCTGGAGCAGCCGGATATCGTTGGAGAATTTGGCCGCGCTCTGCGCGATGCCGGACAGGGTGGAGAGAATCAGGGAATCCAGCTTGCGGGGATAGGTCTGGCCGGAGACGGCGAAGCAGTCCCTGTACCCCATTTTCTCCGCAATCCGCTTGTCCAGCGCGCGGCATTTGGCGTGGTCGCCCTCGAACAGCTCGAGGAAGCTGGCCTGGGTGCCGGTTGTCCCCTTGGAGCCGAGCAGCTTCGCGCCCGCCAGCCGGTATTCCACCTCTTCGATATCCATCAGGAACTCCTGGGCCCACAGGGTCGCCCGCTTGCCGACCGTGGTGGGCTGGGCGGGCTGGAAATGGGTGAAGGCCAGGGTGGGGAGACCCCTGTATTCTTCGGCAAACCGGGCGAGCAGCTCCACCGCGCTCACCAGCTTTTTCAGCACCAGCCGGAGCGCGTCGTACATGATGAGCAGGTCGGTGTTGTCCCCGACATAGCAGCTCGTCGCGCCGAGATGGATAATCCCCTTTGCCTTCGGGCACTGCTGTCCGTAGGCGTAAACGTGGGCCATCACGTCGTGCCGCACCTCTTTTTCCCGCGCGGCCGCCACCTCATAGTTGATGTCGTCGGCGTGGGCCTTCAGCTCGGCGATCTGTTCGTCGCAGATCGGCAGGCCGAGCTCCTGCTCGGCCTCCGCCAGGGCAATCCACAGCTTCCGCCAGGTGCGGAATTTGTTGTCCGGGGAGAAAAGGTACTGCATCTCCGGACTGGCATAGCGGGAGGCGAAGGGGGATTCGTAATTGCTGGGCATTGGGCATCCACCGTTCCTTTATCGTCGAATTCTTCGCCGGGCGGGCCGGCTTTCCGTCCCTTATTTTACCGGTTTTTCCGCCGATAAGCAAGAGCTTCCCCCATTTTCCGGCGGCGGGACGGGTTTTTTCCGCCGGATTTGCGCGGGGCGGTTGCATTCCGCCGGAAAACCGCGTATACTGAAATCACGGAAACCAGCTTACCGGCGGGCATGGGCGGAGGAACGGCCCTCCCGCCCGGGGAACGGAGGAATCGTATGAAAGGCAGTGTGAAATCCGGCGTGAAAAAGGGCGCGCGGGCCGTTCTGGCGGCGGCGCCGACGGCGGCTGCGGCCTGCTGGGGCGTCTCGGCCCAGGGAGCTTCCCCTGTGACCGGGGAGCCGTTCAATCCCCTGCCGTTTATTATTGCGGGCGTGGCGGCGGTGCTTGTCATCGCGCTGATTGTCCTCTCCTTTCTGACAAAAAAGAAGAAGTAAAGGGAAATCTACAAGGGAAGGACCGGGGCAACGGCATGAACAGACAGACCTCCTGGCTGCGGCGGGGCGTCGCCCTGGCCGCGGCCTTTCTTGTATCCTCCGCCGGCTGGGGGGCCGCCGCGCTGCCGGGGTATTCCGGCGGGCGGCTCCAGGTGGTCGGCGAGCTGGGGGAGGATTCCTCCTACGTCCATTACCACCTCAACGGGGCGGAAAAGACGGCGGCCGACATGACCTGGAGCGACCAGGGGCATACCGGGCAGGCCATCTCCCTGAACGGGGCGGGGGAGACGCTGGAGCTGGAATACAATCAGCTTCAGATGCATACCATGACCTTCGCCGGCTGGTATTACTGGCAGGGAAGCGCCGACGGCACGGAGGACGGGCTGTATTCCCAGCGGCTGTTCACCCTTTCCCACAGCGACGATCTCTGGCTGACGGTGATGCCCCGCGCCCGGGACGGGGCGCTCGCGGACGGGGACGGCCGGACCGTGGACGGCGTGTATATGGAGTTTTATCAGGGGACGGGCGGGGAAGTGACCAGCCTGAAATCCTGGAACCCGGTGGAGCTGGGGGAGGCAAACTTCGGCCTGCCTCTCAACGAGTGGCACCATGTCGCCCTGACGATGGACGGGCAGGCGATCCGGCTGTATATCGACGGCCGGCTCTGGTTTGAGGAAACGCTGATCCTCGGCGTGGAGGAGATGCGAAACAATATGCTCACCATCGGCGGCGGCCGCTGGGAAGGGGAGCCGACCTTTTACGGAAGGATTGACGACATGGCGGTCTACGACTTCGCCATGTCGGCGGAGGAGATCGCCATGCTGTACGCCGGCGTGGACCCGCGGGCGGAGGGGGCGACGCTGCCCTCCACGGCCGCTCCCTCGCTGCCGACCGGGGAGGGAACGACGGGGTCCGCCGCTCCCTCCGGAGGACAGGACGGCGGCGGGAGGCTGTTCGGCCTGCCCATCTGGGCGGTGCTTCTGGCGGCGGCGCTGTTGGCGGCGTTCGTCGGCCTTTCCATTTTCCTGAGCGTTTACCGTCCCTCCGCCCCGCCGGGAAAGCCGGCGGGCGGGGAGCCCGGACCGGGACGCAAACCGGACGGGAACGGCAAAGGAGGGGCGGAGAAATGAGCGTTTTCCCATGCAGGCGCGGGGCGGCTCTTCTGGCGGCGCTGCTGGCCGCGGCGATTCTTGCCCCCTCCGCGGCGGCGGACGGCGCGCCGGCGGGCGGGGAGGCGGACAAGGTATACCGCATTGTGGAGGAGGACGGGCAGGGCGAAATCCTGGCCGAACCGATGGAGGACGCTTTTTGGGAATATCCCCTGCTGCCGGCGGGGCAGGAGCGCACCGGCCGTTTCCGGGTGGTGAACGGGACCCCCCGCACGGTGGCGCTGACCATGACGCCCGACCTGCCGGTTGACGACCGGGAGGCGCTGCTCTACTTTTCCAACCTCCGGGTGATTCTGCGGCAGGCGGACGGAACGGTCGCGTACGACGGCCCGTATACCGGCCTGGCGGACGCCCCGCCCCTGCTCTCCTTCGAAAACCTAAGGGCCGGGGAGGCGGCCGAATACACGGTCACCCTTCGCTGCGCCTTTTCCTACACCGGCGACCCGGAGACCGAAAGCGCCCCGGCGGTCTGGAATTTTCAGGCGAGCGCCCGGCTGGACGGTTCTCCGGACGGGGAAGGGAGGCTGAGCGGGACCACCAAAATCCTGCTCGTCGTGACGGCGTTCCTGCTGGCCGTATCGGCGGCGCTGCCGGCCGCCCGCGCGGTACGGAGCCGGAAACGGGCCGGAAAGGCGAAAAAGGGATAGACGGTTTCCTGCCGGCGCCGCGCTCCCGCTTTTCCGCAGGCCGCCGGAACGCGGCGCTCCCACCTCGGTCTGGGTGTGGAGGGCGGCGTGCCGGTAACGGGTCGAAAGGGGAGGAGGATCGTTCGGCAGCGACGGTCGGAAGGACCAGGTCCGCGTCACCGGTATTGGCGATGCGGTGTTCGGAACCCTTTTGCAGGATATGGCAGGCGCCCGCGCTTAACCGCCCCTTCGCCCCGCCGCCCCCCGCATACGGCAACGCCCATACCGGAAGAACATAATTGATCTCATCGCTTGTTTCGTGTTTGTTTCGTATTCATGCAGGCCGGTGGAACGGCCTGCATGAAATTTACAAAGAAGGGTCTTCCCTTGTTTCCCCACGTTTGCCCGCAAACATTTTATGGTCATTGCACCGGTTCCGCTGTTCATGCCCGGGAGGATGTTTCTTTGCAGGTCATGCAGACCATGAAAATTTATGAATATGTATGATCATTCCGCATCCCTTGGTTTTTATCGTTCCATTTATGGTACCAGGGCTGTGAAACGGCGGGAAAACGCCGCAGCCAGGGAATACGGCGCGGTCTTTCTGATGCAGACCGGCGGGAAGCTCCGCTCCGCCCGGCCGCGCGGCCGGGCGCCGGATTACGGCGACTGGGCCCGAACGGCAGCCTGCTGTTCTGTTTTTCTGTTTCCCTGTTTCCCTGTTTCCCCGCCCTCGGCCGGGCGCGGGGGATGCCCTCCGGCAATATCCGGTGAGACCACAGGGCGTTCTTCCCGCGGCTTTTGGAATAGGGAACGGCGGATTTGCCGTCTTGACCGCTTTTGTCGGAAATGGTAAGATAAAAAACAGTGCGATGAACAGGGAGGGCGGTACGATTGATTGCGATTATTGATTACGGCGCGGGAAACCTGCGCAGCGTCGAGCTGGCCTTCCGTCGCATAGACGTGCCGGCAAAAAGGACCGGCGACGCGGCGGAAATCCTCGCGGCGTCCGGGGTCATCCTGCCGGGCGTGGGCGCGTTTGCGGACGCGATGGGCGCGCTGGACAGGCGGGGGCTGGTCCCGGTCATCCGTGAATATGCGGCGTCCGGCCGTCCCCTTCTGGGCATCTGCCTGGGGATGCAGGCGCTGCTGGACGGCAGCGAGGAGGGGGCGGGCGTCCCCGGCCTGGGGCTGATTGCCGGCCGGGTGGTCCGCCTGCCGGAGCGGGGGCTGAAGATTCCGCACATTGGCTGGAACAGCCTGCGGCCGGTGAAGGGCAGCCCGCTGCTGGACGGCCTGCCGGCCGAGCCGTACGCCTATTTCGTCCATTCCTACGCCTGCTCCGCCGCCTGCCCGGACGACGTGCTGACAGTGACGGAATACGGCGCGCCCTTCCACTCCGCGGTGCAGCGGGGAAACGTGATGGGCGTCCAGTTCCACCCGGAAAAGTCCGGACGGGACGGGGAACAAATCCTGCGCAATTTTGCGGCGATGGCGCAGGCGGACGGCGGACGGGAGTAAAGGCCCCGCGGGCGGCGCATCCGCCGCGGCCGGGGGCGGAAAGGGCGTGGCCGGCATGTATGCAAAGCGAATCATCCCCTGTCTGGACATCAAGGACGGACGGGTGGTCAAGGGGGTCAACTTCCTCGGCCTGCGGGACGCGGGCGACCCGGTGGAGGTTGCCAGGCGGTACTCCGACGAGGGGGCGGACGAGGTGGTGTTCCTGGACATCACCGCCACCCATGAGGGGCGGGCCACCGTGGCGGAGCTGGCCGCGCGGGTGGCGGAACAGCTCACCATCCCCTTCACCGTCGGCGGCGGTATCCGCACGGCGGAGGATTTCCGGGAGATCCTGCTGCAGGGCGCGGACAAGATCTCGGTCAATTCGGCGGCGATCGACCGCCCGGCGCTGATTACCGAGGCGGCCGAGCGGTTTGGCAGCCAGTGCGTGGTGGTGGCCATCGACGCCCGGCGGCGGGGGGACGGCTCCGGCTGGGACGTATACAAGCACGGCGGCCGGCTGAACACCGGGCTGGACGCCCTCGAGTGGGCGGCAGAGGCCGAGCGCCGGGGCGCGGGGGAGATCCTGCTGACCAGCATGGACTGCGACGGCACCAAAGCGGGCTATGACCTGGAGCTGACCGCCGCGGTATCCGGCCGGGCCGGGATCCCGGTGATCGCCTCGGGCGGGGCCGGGACCATGGCGCATTTTGCCGACGCCTTTGTGGACGGGAAGGCCGACGCCGTGCTGGCCGCTTCCCTTTTCCATTACCGCGAGGTGGAGATCGCCGCGCTCAAAGCTTACCTTGCCTCACGGGGAATTCCGATACGGCCTGTATAATATATTTAAATTTTGAAGGATAGTATAAATTGGGGAGGATTCGAAATGGCTGCAAAGTATGTATTTGTGACAGGCGGCGTGGTATCCGGTCTGGGGAAGGGGATCACGGCGGCGTCGCTGGGCCGGCTGCTGAAATGCCGGGGGCTGACGGTGTCGGTGAAAAAGCTGGACCCCTATCTTAACGTGGACCCCGGGACCATGAACCCCATCCAGCACGGCGAGGTGTTTGTCACCGACGACGGGGCGGAAACCGACCTGGACCTCGGCCATTACGAACGGTTCATCGATGTCAGCCTGAGCCAGAACAGCTCGGTCACCTCGGGAAAGGTGTACTGGAACGTCCTGCAGAAGGAACGCAAGGGGGATTACGACGGCGGGACCGTGCAGGTGATCCCCCACATCACGGACGAGATCAAGCGCCGCATCGCGCTGGACGGCGATAAATACGACGTGCATATTGTGGAAATCGGCGGCACGGTGGGGGATATCGAGGGCCTGCCCTTCCTGGAGGCGATCCGCCAGTTCGCCGTCCAGAACGGGCGGGAGAACTGCCTGTTTGTGCATGTGACGCTGGTCCCCTATATCGCCGCTTCCCAGGAGATGAAGACCAAGCCCACCCAGCACTCGGTCAAGGAGCTGCTCTCCCTTGGCATCCAGCCGGACGTGATCGTCTGCCGGGCGGAGCGCGAGATCACCAGGGAGCTCAAGGACAAAATTGCGCTGTTCTGCAACGTCAAGCGGGACTGCGTGATCGCCAACTGCGACGTGCCCATCCTGTATGAAGCGCCCCTGGTGCTGGAGGAGGAGGGGCTGGCCAACATTGTCTGCCGCGAGCTGGGGCTGGGAAGCCTGCCGCTCGACCTGAGCGAATGGGAAGGCATCGTCAATACCCTGCGCCATCCCGGGCAGTCGGTGAGCATCGCTCTGGTGGGTAAGTATGTGGAGCTGCACGACGCTTATCTCAGCGTGGCGGAAGCGCTCAAGCACGGGGGCATTCCGACCGCCACGGCGGTGGACATCCGGTGGGTGGACGCGGAGGAACTGACCTGGGACAATGCGGACGGGCTGCTCGGCGGCGCGGACGGGATCCTGGTGCCCGGCGGCTTCGGCAGCCGCGGGACCGAGGGGAAGATCGTGGCCGCCCGGTACGCCCGGGAGAAGAAGGTGCCGTATCTGGGCATCTGCCTGGGAATGCAGGTGGCGGTCATCGAGTTCGCCCGGCATGTCCTGGGCTTTGCCGACGCGCACTCCTCCGAGCTGGATCCCGACACCACCCATCCGGTCATCGATCTGATGCCCGACCAGCTGGAGGTCCGCCAGCGCGGCGGCACCATGCGCCTGGGGAAATACCCCTGCGTGCTGGACATCCACTCCCGTTCCTACGGCCTGTACGGCGAGGAGCTGATTTACGAGCGGCACCGCCACCGCTATGAGTTCAACAATGACTATCGGGAGCAGATAGAGAAGGGCGGCATGCTGCTGGCCGGCATCTCCCCGGATAAGCATATTGTGGAGATGGTGGAAATCCCGGAACATCCCTGGTTTGTGGGCTGTCAGTTCCATCCGGAGTTCAAGTCCCGCCCCAACCGCCCGCATCCGCTGTTCCGCGGCCTGGTGAGCGCCGCGCTGGAGCACAAGAAAGCGCGCTGAGCCGGGGCGCCGGACCGGCAGGGCTGTTCCCTTTAGGCTTTGGGCCGCCCCCGCTGGGGGCGGCCTGCTTTGCCCTGACGGCGGGCGGCAGGCCGCGGCGGGATAGGAGGAGTAGACGATGGCGTTTTTAGGCGGCGCAGAATGCGCCGGCGCGTTTTGCGCGGGCGCATTCCGTTTCCCTCTGGGGGAACGCGCGTATATCATGGGGATTCTGAATGTGACCCCCGACAGCTTTTCGGACGGGGGCCGGTACAGCGAGCGGGATGCCGCGCTGCGCCATGCCGAGGACATGGAGCGGGCCGGGGCGGATATCCTGGATATCGGCGCGCAGTCCACCCGCCCGGGGCATGCCCCGGTTACGGCGGAGGAGGAGTGGGAGCGGCTGGAACCGGTCCTGCGCGGCCTGCGGGAGCAGACGGCCCTGCCGCTGTCGGTGGATACCTATTATCCCGCCGTGGCTGCCGCGGCGGTGGAGGCGGGCGCGGCGATCATCAACGACGTGTCGGGCAGTCTGGAAAACGGGATGCCCCGCGTAGCGGCGGGAACCGGCGCGGGGCTGGTGATGATGCACGCCGGCGGGGGCGCGGACGACACGGGCGAGGGCGACGCGGTAGAGGCGGTCCGTCTCTACTTCCGCCGGGCGATGGCCGCGGCCGCCGCCGCCGGCCTCCCGCCGGAGCGGGTCTGCCTGGACCCGGGGATCGGTTTCGGCAAGGACCGGCACGGGGACCTGGCTCTGGCCGCCCGGTTGGGGGAGTTGACGGCAGCGTTTCCGGAAACGGCGTTTCTGGTCGGCGCCTCCCGCAAGCGGGTGATTGCCGCCTGCTGTTCCCCCGAGCCGCCCGTGGGCGGGCGGCTGGCGGGGACGCTGGCGTTTCACACCGTCGCCCGTTGGAACGGCGCGCATATCCTGCGGGTCCATGACGTAGCCCAGGCGGTCCAGGCGGCCCGCGTAACCGATGCCCTCCGCCGTGCGGCGGGGAAATAGGCGGGAAATAGAAGGGAAAAGGAAGAAAACGGAGGGAGCCGGCAAAGAACAGCCGCCGGAAGATGGTCCCTTGAAAAAAGGAAGCTGCTTTTTTTGGCGGGAATTCTTCTTTATTGTGGAGGCCGGAGACCTCGTCCGGCCTTTCCTTTTTCGGGCCGCCTGCCTGTTGGAAATGGATGCCGGCGGAGCCTCGCCTCCGTTGGAACAGCCTGCCGGCGCCGCTTCCGGCTTCCTTTGCGGCGGCGCTCGCCCGGGGGCGGCCTGGGTGGTTGACGTGCGGCGGTCGGCGGTGTCGGCGGTCCGGCTGGATTTTGCGGCGATTCTGCGGAGCGCGGAAGGCTCCGCTTTGCCGGCGAGGCGTTCCCCGTTCTGCTGTGTACAGGGGTTTTCTCTGCGTCCGAAAGCGTCCGGCCGGTTTTTTCCGGACCCTGCTTCTGAACGTCCCGCCGGCTGCCGGGGAGGGGAGCGGCTGGCACGCTTCGGGTATGCCCGCCTCCCCCCTCTCATGCAAGCGGGGAAACACGGCGGAAATAAAACCCGCACGTATTATATATTAAATAAATAAGGAGAAGAAGATGGACACCATTCATATTCGCGGGCTGCGCGTCTTTGCCTATCACGGCGTGAACCCGGAGGAAAAGGAAAAGGGGCAGCCTTTTGAATTGGACATCACCCTTTCCGTCGACCTGTCCCGTCCTGGCGCGACCGACGCCCTGGCGGATACGGTCAATTATTCAAAGGTGACAAAGTGCGCCCTGCGCGTCATGCAGGAGGGGAAGGACAACCTGATTGAACGGGCGGCCACCCGGGTTGCGGAGGCGATTCTCGGCGGATTCCCCGTGCAGGAGGTCACCGTCCTGCTGAAAAAGCCGCGGGCGCCGGTCGCGGCGGATTTCGACTATGTCGCGGTGGAGATTACCCGGTCGCGGGAGGAAACCGGATGCGCCGCGCGGTAATCGCCCTGGGAAGCAACCTGGGGTGCAGGGAGGACAATCTGGAGCAGGCGCTCTCGGCTCTCGGCGCGCTGCCGGAAACCGCCGTGACCGCGGTTTCCTCCCTGTATGAGACTGACCCGGTCGGATACGCCGACCAGCCCCGTTTTTTCAATATGGCCGCCGTCGTGGAAACAGCGCTTTCCCCCCGCGCCCTTCTGGGAGCCTGCCTGGGAATTGAGGCGGCCCTCGGCCGTGTCCGTTCCTTCCCCAACGCGCCGCGCACTCTGGATCTGGATCTGCTGGTGATGGAGGGGGAGGAGGTCAGCGTGCCGGAGCTGCGCCTTCCTCATCCCCGGATGGAAGAACGCGGCTTTGTCCTCGCCCCTCTGCGCGATCTGTTCCCCGACGGCATGGTGCTGGACCGCGATCTGTCCGGGGCGATGCGGACCGCGTCGTATTCCGGTGTTTTTCGCGTGGAGAATCCGGTTGTTCAAAAAAAGTTTGAGAAATTTCAAAAAACAACTTGACAGGGCTCTCCGAAAGTGTTATGATAGCGAAGCGCTCTTGAGGGGGAGGCCGGGAAGGCGAACCGGAGGGAGTGCAAGAGGCGGCCGGGAAGCAAGCAGGGATGCGGGCTG
>CAJFTG010000071.1 GCA_904419875.1 Candidatus Avimonas caecicola
CGTTCGATATCCATATCCAGATGAAGCTCAACCGGACAGTGATCCGAACCATAGAGATCCGAGCGAATTTTGGCCTCCCGCACCCGGTCGGCCAGCCGCTGGGATACCAGAAAATAATCGATGCGCCATCCCGCGTTGGTATCCCGCGCGTGGAAACGATAGGACCACCAACTGTAAGCGCCCTTTGCCTCCGGATACAGAAGCCGGAAGCTGTCGATAAAACCGGCGTCCAGCAAAGCGGAAAAAGCGGCGCGTTCCTCGTCTGAAAAGCCGGCCTTTCCCCGGTTTGGCCCGGGATTTTTCAGATCAATTTCCCGGTGGGCCACATTGAGATCGCCGCAGACAACCACAGGCTTCTTTCGGTCGAGCGCCGTGAGATACGCGCGGAAATCCGTTTCCCACCTCAGACGGTATTCAATACGCGCCAGACCGTCCTGTGCGTTGGGAACATACACATTTACCAGATAAAAGCCGGGAAATTCCAGGGTGATGGCCCGCCCTTCGTGGTCGTGCTCCTCCACGCCGAGCCCATAACGCACGGCAAGCGGTTCCGCCCGGCAAAATGTCGCCACGCCGCTGTATCCTTTCTTTTCGGCAAAGTTCCAGTACTGATGGTATCCCGGCAGTTCGAGTGTAAGCTGACCCGCCTGCAGCTTGGTTTCCTGCAGGCAGAAGAGATCGGCGTTTTCCTGACCGAAAATCTCCGCAAATCCTTTTCCCATGCAGGCGCGCAGGCCGTTGACGTTCCATGACAGGCATTTAAGCATTGCCGTCGCCTCCCTTTTTGGCTTAGTATAGCAGATCAACCCGTGGTGTGTAAACCATCCAACCATGCTCATGGCCGGAAAATCGCCGCAAGACGGACTTTTATGAGAATTGCCGCCGAACCTGGATTTCAAACGTTTTCCTTGTAAACGGTGAGAGACGTCGGTGTCGGAACGTACCGGCGGCAGCCGAAAATGAAGGGATAACAGGGCCCGCGCCCAGGGCCTTCGGCCATACAGAGGGGAAATACCCCCCGCCCGGCATAAGACAAGGTGGGGAGCTTTACAGGTCCACCTTTTGAAAACGGCCGGCAGAGAGCCGACAGGCCAGGGAAAGCAGAAGCATGCGGCACAAAATCCCCGCGATCAGGACCGGTATGGTTTTTTGCTCATCGTTTATGACGTATTCACATGTTTTCTTTCCTGCTCATTACGTAAACGGCTGCAAGGCCGGAAAAGCCTTTGTCCTGGCCGCCACTCCCATGCTGCTGATGAAGGCCGCGGCGGAAGGAGCCGGTCCGTATACCGGCGCTCGCCCGGCTGGACAGCAGCACTCCGCCGGCTTTGCTGAGGCAACCCCCGGGTATTCCCACCTCCTCGTCACTATGATACCGCTTCCCCGCCGGAATTCTGCCAACCGGAATTAACGGATAATGTATGCCTTGGTTGCGCGCGTGGATGCGCAGCGGCCTGACCATCCGACTCGTGTGCAAAGCCGCCGGCCGCCTCCGCTTCCGGGCAAAGGGATACGGCGCCCGCCGCCCTGACCGGCGGGCCGAGAGTAGGGAAACATACAACCTGAAGAAAGGGGCATGGCAAATGCCATGCCCCTTTCTTCATGGGACCGAAAATACACAGATTACGGCGGCATATAGTACGTGGTTATAATTGCCCGCGGGCGGATACAGGCAGATCGCACAACCGGCGATGTGTGCTCCAGCACCCGTTCCTGAAAAGAATCGGAGCGCTGCTGACGCTATCCTCTGTCGTTAGTTTCGGATTCCCCCAGTATTGGCAAAACTTGGTGGAACGCCTTGCGTATTGATGAAAATTCCGATACAATAGGACTGAACATACCGGATTAAGCTTTCCATGGTCCGGGGACTGTGAACAGGCCGTTCACGGCAATGCGGATTGGCATTGCCGTGGCGCCTTCACGTCGGAAGGCGGAAATCGCCGGGAAACGTCAACAGGAAAGGAAGAAGACGGATGAATGCTGCGAAAAAACGGGTGCAAATTCGGCAGATCCAAACAACGATGGAGAACCTGCGGAAAAACCGCATGGAAGCGTATTATGTAAAAACGGCCGCCGATGTACCCGCTCAGGTGGAGACGCTGCTGCACGAAGGGGATGTCGTGGCGGTCGGCGGCTCCATAACGCTGGAGGAGGCCGGCGTGCTCTCTCTGCTGCGATGCGGGAAATACCGCTTTCTGGACCGCTATGCCCCCGGCCTGACCGCAGAGCAGGTCCGGCAGGTGTACATCGACAGTTTTTCCGCCGATGCCTACCTGTGCTCCGCCAACGCTGTGACGATGAACGGCGAGCTTTATAATGTGGATGGCAACAGCAACCGGGTGGCGGCGATCTGCTATGGCCCCCGGTCGGTCATCCTGGTCGTCGGATGCAACAAGCTTGTCCCCGACCTGAAAGCGGCGGTTCAGCGGGTCAGGCTGACGGCTGCGCCCGCCAACGCCGTGCGGCTTCATTGCGCCACCTACTGTGCCTCCGCCGGCGTGTGTCAGGGAATGGAAAAGGGGGAATTGACCGCCGGCTGCGGCACGGATGCGAGAATCTGCTGCAATTACGTCGTCTCCGCCCGTCAGCGGGAAGCCGGCCGGATCAAGGTGATCCTGGTGGGCGAGCCGCTCGGATACTGAGGCCCGCACAGCTTTGCCCGAGAGATGCAAAAATACGCAAAGGAAGGGACGGAGGGTATGGTCCTGTATCTGGTGATTCCCTGCTATAATGAGGAGGAGGCCCTGCCTCTGACGGCGGAAGCGGTGCGGGCGAAAATGGAGGCGCTGCTTGCCGCGGGGACGATTTCCCCGGAAAGCCGGGTTCTGTTTGTGGACGACGGCAGCAGGGATACTACCTGGGACATCCTTCGCGGGCTTGTGGAGAGCAATCCGCTTTTTTCCGCGATGAAGCTGGCCCATAACGTCGGCCATCAAAACGCGTTGCTGGCGGGCCTGATGACGGCGAAAGACCGCTGCGACGCGGCGGTGTCCATGGATGCCGACCTCCAGGACGATATTAACGCGATCGACGGCTTCCTGCAAAAATATGAGGAAGGCTGCGACGTGGTATATGGGGTGCGGAACAGGCGGGATACGGATACCCGTTTCAAGCGCGCCACGGCGCTGTTGTTTTACCGCTTTATGAGGGCGATGGGGGTGGAAAGCGTCAGCAACCATGCCGACTACCGCCTGATGAGCCGGCGGGCGCTGGAAGCCCTGTCCGAATACAGAGAGGTCAACCTGTTCCTGCGTGGGATTGTCCCCTTGATCGGATACCGGAGCGACTATGTATATTACGACCGGCAGGAGCGGGCGGCCGGCAAGTCCAAGTACCCGCTGGGAAAGATGCTGAACTTTGCAGAGGAGGGGATTACCTCCTTCAGCGTGAAGCCGCTCCGGATTATTTCGGCCTTCGGCATCATCATCGCCTGCTTAAGCGTCTTCGGCCTTCTGTACTCTTTGATTTCCAAGCTGACCGGCAACGCCGTATCCGGCTGGACGGCAATCGTCGCCTCAATTTGGCTGCTTGGCGGGATTCAGCTGCTCTGTATCGGTGTATGCGGCGAATATATCGGCAAGATCTACAACGAGGTCAAGGCCCGCCCCCGTTACCATACGGAGGAGCTTCGGGTCCGTTCCGAGCCCTTTGTCCCGGCGTGCCGCCCGGGCGGGGAGGAGAGTGGGGAAGAGAGCAGGCAGGAAGGGGAGGAAGGGGAGAAAGGGACGAAGCAGGCGTAGGAGAAGGAGCGGGAGAGGGCGTTGCAAAAGCAGGAAAAGGGAAGGAAGGAGAGGAAAAGGGCCGGAAACGAGCCTTTGAACGGGCACGCACCTCAATCTATGGACAGCAGATTCAGCGCCGTCGTTTGATTCCCACAGCGCCAAGCGCCTGAACATGAAAATGTTGCCCCGCATTTTTTCGGGGCGGCATTTCGTCTGTTCTCGTTGGCAGTTACCCAACAAGGGTAAGCCTTACGCCGGCAAAACCATGTTTGCCTGGGCAGCTCCGGCACTGGTCGAAAACTCTCCCAAATCCTCCCCGGGTGAAAGCGCGGAAAAGCAGGCATTCCGTTTGCGTGTGCGTGCTGTAAGCCGCCCTTCGCCGCCATTGCCGCCGGACGGGAAGCGGCTCCCGCGCCGTCGCGGTGTATGACCCAATGCGGCTGACTATGGTTTTCGGCAGGGCGGTTTCCCTTATCCCGGTTTGCCTGTGTCACGCTTTTCAAAAGGTTATGGAAGCGGCGCACTGGCGTCGGGGCTTCGTCAGCGCGACGCCAGCGCCGTATTGACATGGCGCGGCGTGTCGACAGCCCCGCAGGTTCAGGTGCATCGTGCTGAGCAAAACGCTGCCCCTCATCGGCGGTGGGGGAGAGCAAACACGGGATTTCCCCCGCCGAAATGCCCGATGGAGCGCTTGGCGGATCCGTTGTCGCCGGCGCCGTGTGACGCGCCCGGCACCGGCGGGGAAGCGGGTTGCCCGCTTCTTGAGGAGGGGTTTTTTCTGCACGTAAAAAGTGATTTATGAAACTTGACCATAAATGATGTCGTATTTTTCAAAACGTTGTCATACAATAGGGCTTGCCTTTGGAGGCAGTCGTCTGCTATAATAGCCTTGTTAAAAAAATAACAAAACGCCGACAAACACCCGCCAGTATTCATATTGGGAAACAGGAGGAAATGAGAATGGCTAAGAAAGAACAGACCGCCGCTCCCGCGGCCGCCGGCCTTGTTGATCATCTCGACGCGCTGGTCGCCAAGATCAATGAGGTGCGCGCCGCTCAGCAGGTTTTCGCCACCTATACGCAGGAACAGGTGGACGCGATCTTCCGCGCCGCCGCCATGGCCGCCAACAAGCAGCGCATTCCGCTGGCAAAGATGGCGGTCGAGGAGACCGGCATGGGTGTGGTGGAAGACAAGGTTATTAAAAACCATTACGCGGCCGAGTACATCTATAACACCTACAAGAACACCAAGACCTGCGGCGTGATCGAAGAGGATCTGTCCGGCGGCATGAAGAAGATCGCGGAGCCGATCGGCGTTGTCGCGGCGGTCATTCCGACCACCAACCCCACCTCCACGGCGATTTTCAAGACCCTGATTTCTCTGAAAACCCGCAACGGCATTATCATCAGCCCCCATCCCCGCGCCAAGAAATGCACCATCGCCGCGGCGAAAGTCGTGCTGGACGCGGCGGTGGCGGCGGGCGCTCCGGCGGGCATTATCGGCTGGATTGACGTTCCCTCTCTGGAGATGACCAATGAGCTGATGCGCAGCGCGGACATCATCCTTGCCACCGGCGGTCCCGGCATGGTAAAGGCGGCCTATTCCTCCGGCAAACCGGCCCTGGGCGTCGGCGCGGGCAATACCCCCGCGATCATCGACGATTCTGCCGACGTTGTGATGGCGGTCAACTCCATCATCCACTCCAAAACCTTTGACAACGGCATGATCTGCGCGTCCGAGCAGTCGGTCATCCTGCTGGACAAGATTTACAATAAGGCGAAAAAGGAATTTGTGGATCGCGGCTGCTATATCCTCAATCCGGAAGAGACGGAAAAGGTGCGCAAGACCATCCTGATCAACGGTTCCCTGAATGCCAAGATCGTCGGCCAGACCGCTCATACCATCGCGGCTCTCGCGGGCGTGGAGGTGCCGGAAACCACCAAAATCCTCATCGGTGAGGTGGAGAGCGTGGATCTGGAAGAGGAGTTCGCGCATGAAAAGCTCTCCCCGGTCCTCGCCATGTACCGTGCAAAGGATTTCGACGAAGCGGTTGCCAAGGCGGAGCGCCTGATCGCGGACGGCGGGTACGGCCATACCTCTTCCCTGTATGTGGATACCGTGACCGGCCAGGACAAGATCGCCCGGTTCGGCGAAACCATGAAGACCTGCCGCATCCTCATCAACACCCCCTCTTCCCAGGGCGGCATCGGCGACCTGTACAACTTCCGTCTTGCTCCCTCGCTGACGCTGGGCTGCGGCTCCTGGGGCGGCAACTCGGTCTCCGAGAATGTGGGCGTGAAGCACCTGATCAATATCAAGACGGTCGCCGAGAGGAGAGAGAACATGCTGTGGTTCCGCGCGCCCGAAAAGGTGTATTTCAAAAAGGGCTGCATGCCGGTCGCTCTGGCCGAGCTCAAGACGGTCCTGCATAAGAAAAAGGCGTTCATTGTCACCGACTCTTTCCTGTACAAGAACGGCTATGTTGCCCCGATTGAGGCGAAGCTCGATGAAATGGGCATTCAGCACACCTGCTTCTACGAGGTCGCCCCCGACCCGACGCTGGGCTGCGCCAAGCAGGGCGCCGCGGCGATGCGCGCCTTTGAGCCGGATGTCATCATTGCCCTGGGCGGCGGCTCCGCGATGGATGCCGGCAAGATTATGTGGGTGCTGTACGAGTACCCGGACGCGAACTTTGAGGATATGGCCATGGATTTCATGGACATCCGTAAGAGGGTGTACGAGTATCCGGAAATGGGCAAAAAGGCCTACTTCATCGCCATCCCGACCTCCTCGGGCACCGGCTCCGAAGTGACTCCCTTTGCCATTATCACCGACGAAAACAACGGCGTGAAATACCCGCTGGCCGACTATCAGCTGCTGCCGAATATGGCGATTGTGGACACCGACAACATGATGAGCCAGCCCAAGGGGCTGACCAGCGCTTCCGGTATCGACGTGCTGACCCATGCCCTGGAGGCGTACGTCTCGGTCATGGCGAGCGATTACACCGACGGTCTGGCGCTCAAGGCCATGAAGAACGTGTTCGATTATCTGCCCTCCGCCTATGAAAACGGCGCGAAGGACCCGAAGGCCCGCCAGAAGATGGCCGATGCCGCCTGCATGGCCGGTATGGCGTTCGCCAACGCCTTCCTGGGCCTGAATCACTCGATGGCGCACAAGCTTGGCGCTTTCCATCACCTGGCTCACGGCTTGGCCAATGCGGTGCTGCTGACCAACGTGATGCGGTACAATGCTTCCGAAACCCCGACCAAGATGGGCACCTTCCCGCAGTATGAGTATCCGCACACCCTCGCCCGCTATGCGGAGTGCGCGCGGTACTGCGGCTTCACCGGCAAAACCGACGAGGAGTGCTTCGAGAAGCTGCTCGCCGGTATCGAGGACCTGAAGAAGAAGGTGGGTGTGAAGGAATCCATCCAGGCGTACGGCGTGGACGAGAAATACTTCCTTGACACCCTGGACGATATGGTGGAGCAGGCGTTCAACGATCAGTGCACCGGAGCCAACCCGCGTTATCCGCTCTTCAAGGAGATTAAAGAGCTTTACCTGAAGAGCTACTACGGGAAGTAAGCGATTGGCTCCCGAACCAACCCGCGTTATCCGCTCTTCAAGGAGATTAAAGAGCTTTACCTGAAGAGCTACTACGGGAAGTAGGCGATGTTGGCTCCCGAGCCAACCCGCGTTATCCGCTCTTCAAGGAGATCAGGGACCCGTTCGTCTTGAATCCCCTGTGGCTGGAGCCCCCGGACATCTGTCCGGGGGCTCTTGCGGTGCTTGCTTATCTGCGGGAAAGGGCTCTGGGCTGTCTGGGAATGGGGGGAAAGGCCGCTGCCGCCTGGCGTGGATAAGGATGGCTTTGTCTTGTTCTGATCTGCGGGCTATCAATGACGAGGTTCCCATGCGGAGTGGGAGGACGCTGTCCGGAGTTTACAGGAGATGAGGAAGATTGTCAAAGAGCAATGACTTAACGCTGCGCATTCGCGCGGCGAGGGGGCTTGACGTGGTTCGCCTCGGCTTCCGGCTGAATAAAAAACCTAACAAAACGGAGGAGGAGTCGATGGCGGCGAAGGCTTTCCTGAAAACGTTTTGGAGCACGTTGGGAATTGTTTTGCTGTTTACCGCTCTTCTCTTTGCTTTGACCGGCTATGTGATGGCGGGAGTGTCCTCGGGGCGTCCGAAGAATTATGCGGAATCCCGTACCGGAAGAATGGAGAACGGACAAATTCGTTATGTGAAAAACGAGCTTTACTACATTGCGCCGGAGGCAATCGGATTGTCGGCGGACGCCCTTCCCGACGGCACCCGTATCTGTCTGTATTTCGACGAGAACGGCCATGTCATTGCCGGGGAAAACGCGGACGACCGCAGCCGGGAGACGGAACGCAGGGTAATCCTTGTCGGGATTGTGGTGGGGGCTATGGCGATAACCCTTCTCGTATTCTCCATAGTCGCCGGAAAAACCTTCGGCAAGCCTTGGATACGGTGGCTGAAATCCATAGGGGATGCGGGCTCCGTTCCCCCCCTTCCCCCTGCCTGACGGCTTCCTTCCCTTGCGTGGAGCTTTGTCTGAATGGAGGGCTTGCCGGCATGATGAAAAAGGCCGGAACACCGGAAACGGCCGCCCCATAGGATGGTAGAGGGGGAAGGACGGCGTCCGGCAGGCGCCACGGCCCGAAGGCCGCTTCCCTCGGCAATACGGGGGAGGGCGATCGAACGATGGGGTGGTCAGCAGTCACGCCGGGTTCCCTGCTGGAACTGTTTCTGTTGGTAACGGCGGTATCGGCGGACGCCTTTGCGGCGAGCTTCGCCTATGGCGTGGGGAGGATACGGATTCCGGCTGCTTCAGTGTCGGTGATTGCCGGGATCGCGACCGCCGTCCTCTTGCTTTCCTTGTTGTTAGGGGGCGTTTTGCGGCCGTGGCTGCCCGACGGGATAACCACCGGGCTTTCCTTCGGCATCCTGTTTCTGCTCGGCTTTCTCAAGCTTTTCGACAGCAGCTTGAAGTCCTTCCTGCGCCGGCATACCACCGTCCGGCGGGAATGGAAGGTGGCTGGTTTCCAGCTCCGTTTTATTTTGAATGTTTACGCCGACCCGGAGGAGGCGGACAGCGACCGTTCCCATACGCTGTCCCCGCGGGAGGCGGCGCCTCTGGCGGCGGCTTTATCCCTGGACGGGCTGGCGGCAGGGTTTGGGGCAGGGCTGTCGTCGGTCAATTATCCGATGGCGGCCCTGCTTTCCCTTGGCATGAGCGCCCTGTGCGTGCTGCTCGGCTCGGCGCTCGGCCGCCGCACCGCCAGAAGGCTGTCCTTTGATCTGTCCTGGCTGGGCGGCGTGCTGCTCCTCCTTCTGGCGGGGATGAAGCTGCTGGGATGACGCGGGGCATGGGACGGAGGAGGAACAGGGCAAGGCGGAAGGAAGGGCGGGGAACAGGGTTTTGCCTCCGGCAAGGGCTGATTCCCTGTTTGACTGCATATAGTATTCCATAGGGTATGGTTATTCTGAAGGAAAGGATGAACGACCAAATGGATATTCATGTGGTACAGCCGGGGGAAAGCCTTTACTCCATTGCACAGGCATACGGAACGACGGCGGCGCGCCTGGCGCAGGACAACGAACTCACGCCGCCTTACTCACTGGCCGTTGGCCAGACAATCGTGGTTTTGTATCCACGGCAGGTGTATACGGTGACCGCTGGAGATACGCTGGAGGGCATTGCCGAGCGGTATGGCGTGACGGTGAACCAGCTCCTGCGGAACAATCCGCAGCTGAACGGGCTGACCGGCCTTGTCCCCGGGCAGGTATTGGTGATCGATTACGCACAGCAGAAGCAGGGAGAAATGGCGGTGAACGGCTATGCCTATCCCTACATCGACCGGCAGGTCCTGCGGAAAACGCTGCCGTATCTGACGTATATCACCCTGTTTACTTACGGAATCACGCCGGAGGGCGGCCTGATTGGCATAGACGACGAAGAGGTTATCGCCATCGCCAAGGAATACGGAGTCGCCCCGCTGATGCTGGTTTCCACCCTGACAGAGGACGGGAATTTCAATAATGAACTGTCCAGCCTGGTGGTGAACGACCCGGCCGTGCAGGAACGGCTGATTAATGAAATTCTCGCCGCCATCCGGGCCAAGGGCTATTATGGGCTGGACATCGACTTTGAATTTGTCCGGCCGGAGGACCGGGACGCCTATACTGCCTTTATCCGTAATGTGCGGGAACGGTTGAATGCGGAAGGGTATATTCTGGTTACCGCGCTGGCCCCCAAAACCGCGACCGACCAGCCCGGCTTGCTGTACCAGGGCCACGATTACGCCGGCATTGCCGCTGCCGCCAATTATGTGCTGCTGATGACCTACGAATGGGGATATACATACGGCCCTCCCATGGCTGTAGCGCCGATTAACAAGGTCCGCGAGGTGCTGGATTACGCCGTTACCCAGATGGCGCCGGACAAAATCTTTATGGGAATTCCCAATTATGGGTACGACTGGACGCTCCCCTTTGTGCGAGGGGAATCCCAGGCCCGCTCCCTATCCAACGTTGCGGCGGTGGAGCAGGCGGTCGCCAGAAATGCGGCGATCTCTTTTGACCCGGTGGCGCAGGCGCCGTTTTACCGGTATTTTGACCAGGGAAGGGAGCACGAGGTCTGGTTTGAAGACGCGCGAAGCGTAAACGCCAAGCTCGCCTTGATTCCCGAATACGGCTTTGAGGGAGCAAGCTACTGGAATATCATGAAATATTTTCCACAGAATTGGCTGGTGCTCAATTCCTTGTACGATATCCGCAAGGTTTTGTAAGGGGGAATCGGGGAAGGGCCGCTTTGGAAAAACAAGACGGATGGAAAGCCGGAGTTCCCGCCGCGTCCTGCCGGGCGTGAAAATAACGTGGGAGGCGGCTCCTGCACCGGGAGCCTGTGCCCCGCGGAAACACATGAGTTTATTCTCAGACCAGCGAGATTTTTGGGTGGGAGAGCCGTTTTCAAGCCGAAAACCGCGGGTAGAGCAAAGGGCCGCTGCCAAAGTTTGCAGCGGCCCCTTTACTGTCGAAAAATTTCATCGGCAAAAGCATGAAGGTTCTGCGGGGTATGGGAGCCTCGCCCGGCATCCCGGCAACGTTAGGATTCGGTGACCGGTTTGGCCTTCTGCTTGGAGGTTTTGGCCCGCCCCTGAATTTCCGGGACGGGCGGCACGTCGTTTTTGGGGAAACGTGCCTTGTGTCTGTTTTCGGTACCATGCGGCTGTTCAGGGTTTGGGCGGCGCATCCCTGCCTTGGCCATCGGTGCTTCCTCCTTCCACTCCGGCGTTTCCTTTGTCTCAACGGCTGTTTTTTTCCGTTTTCTTCCCACTTTTCCCCGGCCGTTCACCGGCCAGGGGAATGTCGTAAATTTCGCTGTAGGATTCCACCTCGGCTTTGGTGGCGGGGGCGGCGGGCATCAGACCGGTGCATTCCATTGAGGATGCAACGGCGAACAGTTCGTCGTATAATTCCCGGTCGTCCTCATCGTCGTACGGCCGGGAGGAAGAATACTTCATGGAATCCGGACGGTTCAAATTCAACCTCTCCTCTCTCCAGAATGCAGCGAAAAAGCTTCGCTTTTTCGCCGGAATTAGTTTTCGCCGTCGGAAAGAAAACTTACTGCGGAAATTTTGTCAACAAAAAAATGGAATTTCCCTGCTCAAGAGGCACCCTCGCGCTTTCTGGAATTCTTAACCCTCTGCCTGTGCCCGCCGGCGTCTGCCATTTTTGGAGGAACGGCCGTCGGCATGTTCAGACAGCCGTTTGGCGGAAAATAAGCGCAAAACTTTCTCACCGGAAGCAAAGCGCAGGAGGCCGCCGAACCTTACTCCAACTATACTCCTTGGAGCTTTATCCCTTACTCTTTTTATTCTGCTGTCCTAAATGTATTGTACTCCTGCAAGTCGTGAAAACTTTCCGAGAATAATCCACTTTAAAAAAACGAGGCTTTGTGCTATACTATATTGTTGTGTTTTGCCCTGTGTTGGGGTGTGCTGTCAAGCAGACAATTTCAGCTTTCGTGACCGGATTCGGGTAATTCTTCCATTAACCCATTTTTAGATCGTCATAGGCTCCAAAAATAAGCATTTTCAGCCCGCTTTACAGGAATTTTCGGGTTGATCCAGTGGTAGTAAGGAGGTGCAGCATGGGGGATTCGTTCAAATTGGTGTCCCAATATCAGCCCACCGGCGACCAGCCGGAGGCGATCGCCAGGCTGGTGGAAGGCATCCAAAAAGGAGATAAAGAGCAGACTTTACTAGGGGTGACGGGTTCCGGAAAAACGTTTACTATGGCGAATGTGATCGCCCAGATCAACCGGCCAACTCTGGTTTTGGCGCATAATAAGACGCTCGCCGCACAATTGTGTTCCGAATTCCGGGAATTTTTCCCCGAGAACGCGGTTGAGTATTTTGTGTCCTACTATGATTATTATCAGCCGGAAGCCTATATCGCCTCAACCGACACCTATATTGAAAAAGATTCCGCCATTAACGATGAGATCGACAAACTGCGCCATTCCGCCACTTCGGCGCTGGCCGAACGGCGGGATGTGATTATTGTCGCCAGTGTATCCTGCATTTACAGTCTAGGCAGCCCGATCGATTATCGCAGCATGGTCATTTCGCTGCGGCCGGGGATGGCGAAGAAACGGGACGACCTGCTGGCCAAGCTGGTGGAAATTCAGTACGAACGCAACGACATCAATTTTGTGCGAAACAAGTTTCGGGTGCGGGGCGATGTGGTGGAGATTTTCCCCGCTTATGCAGGGGATACGGTTATCCGGGTGGAGTTTTTCGGCGATGAAATTGATCGTATCAGCGAGATTAATCCGCTGACCGGAGAACTGAAAGCCGTGGTCAATCATGCGGCAATTTATCCGGCATCCCATTACATCGTGCCGCCGGAAAAAATGGAGGATGCCATTGCCGAAATCGAACAAGAGCTGACGGAAAGAGTGGAGTGGTTCAAGAAGGAAGGAAAACTTCTTGAAGCGCAGCGGATCCTCCAGCGTACCCGTTACGACATCGAAATGCTGCGGGAAATCGGCATCTGCAAGGGGATTGAAAACTACTCCCGCGTGCTGTCCGGCCGGGCGCCGGGCAGCACGCCGTTTACCCTGCTTGACCACTTCCCCAAGGATTTCCTGCTTTTCGTGGACGAGTCGCATGTCACGCTTCCGCAGGTACGGGGGATGTACGGGGGAGACTTCGCACGGAAAAAGAGCCTGATCGATTATGGTTTTCGCCTCCCGAGCGCCTATGACAACCGCCCCCTGAACTTTGACGAGTTTTATTCTCACGTGAATCAGGCGGTTTTTGTCAGCGCCACGCCGGGGGATTTTGAAAAGGAGCACAGCAAGCAGGTTGTCGAGCAGGTAATTCGTCCTACTGGGCTGGTAGACCCGGAAATCCTGGTCAAGCCGGTGGAGGGGCAGATTGACGACCTGATCGGGGAGATCAACGGGCGGGCCGCGCGAAAGGAACGGGTCCTGGTTACCACGCTGACCAAAAAGATGGCGGAAGATCTGACAACCTATTTTGAAAACGTAGGAATCCGGGTGCGATATATGCACCACGATGTGGACACAATGGAACGGATGGAGATTATCCGCGACCTGCGTCTTGGGGAATTTGATGTGCTGGTCGGCATCAATCTTCTTCGCGAAGGTCTGGACCTTCCGGAGGTTTCCCTGGTAGCGATTCTGGACGCCGACAAAGAGGGCTTCCTCCGTTCTGAAACCTCCCTGATCCAGACCATCGGCCGCGCCGCCCGCAATGCGCAGGGACAGGTAATCATGTACGCCGACAGTGTGACGCCGTCGATGGAGCGCGCAATTTACGAAACCAACCGCCGCCGCGCGATTCAGATGAAGTACAACGAAGAGCATGGAATTGTTCCGAAGACGATCATTAAGGATGTGCGGGATGTGCTGGAGATTACGGCGCACGACAAGAAGCTGGACAAGCCGGTGAAAAAGCTGACTAAGGTCGAGCGGCTGAAGCTGATCGAGGAACTTACCAAGGAGATGAAAAACGCGGCAAGACTGCTGGAATTCGAGCATGCCGCCGAGCTGCGCGACCGCATCAAGCAGCTGCAGGGGTAACGGGGACAGCTCGGAAAACGACGACGGGAGGGAGGAAGCCATCGTTCTCCGCGATCGACGATTTTTCGTCTTTTTGCCAGACCCTGTGCGAAGCAGGCTTTGCGCTTGGCGGAGGGAACGACGGAGGATACTTTTCGCCGGCGGCTCTTTTTGCTTCCCGCGTGCGGGCACATACCGGTGACCCGGAAACCGCCCCGTGGATGCGGCGGATACGTGTGCTGGAAGAAAAGGATGGCGTTGCTTATGGAAAATATTTTTTGGGGAAGACGAGAAAATTATTTTTAACGGTGGCGGGGGAAACCCGTAAGTTGTCTGCCGCCGGAGAACCGTATGGCTGGCCGGTCAGCGTATTGGAGACGATGGAGCGATTGTGGGGGTCGCGACGTGGAAAGGCAGGCCCAAGAGATAACGTCGCATCAGGCGGAAGAACAGATTCGGCGGCGAATACGGAAGTGCGGCCGGATACTGCCGAGCGGGTGGAAAGAAAAATTATATATGG
>CAJFTG010000072.1 GCA_904419875.1 Candidatus Avimonas caecicola
CCGAAGCGCTGCTTCGAGAATACAACAAGGAGCCGTTTCATCTGCGGCATGCCGAAATTGTTTCCGGCGTAATGGGGTATTTTGCGCAGGAGTATGACCCCGACAACCGGGAATTCTGGGAAATTGTCGGCCTCCTGCACGATCTGGATTTCGAGCAGTACCCGCAGGAGCATTGTATCCGCTCCCAGCAGATCATGCGGGAAAGAGGGCTGGATGAGCGGCTGATCTGCGCGACCGCCAGCCACGGCTACAAGCTTACGGTGGATATCCGGCCGGAGCATGTCATGGAAAAGGTGCTGTATGCGGTAGACGAGCTGACCGGGCTGATCGGCGCGGTTGCATTGATGCGCCCTTCCCGCAGCGTTTCCGACCTGGAGCTGAAGTCGGTCAAGAAAAAGTTCAAGACCCCCTCCTTTGCCGCGGGCTGTTCCCGTTCGGTGATCGAGGACGGCGCCGCCATGCTGGGCTGGGAGCTGGATGAGCTGATTTCCCGCACCATCCTGGCCATGCGCTCTTTGTCCGACCGGATGGAAATATGAGAATCGAGAAGGAGTACATATAAGCGAATGGAGTTTGTGACAAAAGAAGCCGTGCTGAAAATCCTGCGGGACAAGGGAATCCCCTTCGAGGTGACGGAGCACCCTGCGGTTTATACCATAGAGGAGATGGAGGCGGCCGGGCTTCCGCATTCCGGGGATATCTGCAAAAACCTCTTCCTTCGGGATGCCAAAGGGAAGCGGCATTTTCTGGTCTCGCTGGAAAAGGACAAACGGGCCGACCTGGGCCGGCTGGCGGAGCTTCTCGGCTGCGGCAAGCTCAGCTTTGCGTCGGAGGAACGGCTGGGGCGGCTGCTGGGGCTGCGCCGCGGGGCTGTGACGCCGCTCGGTGTGCTCAACGATGAGGATTGTGCTGTGGAATTGGTCTTTGACCGGGACCTGGCGTCCCATCCGCGGCTGGGGGTGCATCCCTGTGACAATACGGCGACGGTCTGGCTGGCGCCGGCGGATTTGGAGCGGCTGGCAGCGGAAAAGGGAAATCCGGTTTGCTGGTTAGATCTGTAAAGCTATATGGCTTTATAAAGGCGTTTGGCTTTTCAAAATTTCAGGCAGGGAAGAGCAGGTAAGCGCAGGGAGGGATAGGGAAGACCATGGAAGAGAATCGGACGCCGCCGGCTGTCCCGACGGAAAAGGGGAAGGCGGCCCGCGCTTTGTTTGAACAGGGAGCCAACTGCGCTCAGGCGGTTTTCGGCGCGTTTGCCGAGGAACTGGGATTGTCCCGCGAAACGGCGCTGCGGCTGGCTTCGCCGTTCGGCGGCGGGATGGGGCGGATGCGGGAGGTCTGCGGGGCGGTGTCCGGCATGCTGCTGGCCGCCGGGCTGCTGTATGGCTATGCGGACATTGAAGACCGGGAGGCCAAGAGGCGCACATACCGTATTACGCAGGAGCTGGCGGGGAAATTCCGGGAGGAGCACGGCTCCATCGTATGCCGGGAGCTGCTTGGCCCGGCGGGACGGGACACCTCGCCCAACCCGACAGAGCGTACGCCGCAGTTTTATAAAAAACGGCCCTGCCCGTATCTGATCGAGCGGGCGGCCTCCATTCTGGAGACCTATCGGCCGGACGAAACGGGAAAGGAATAACGCTTTACAATGGGGAATTCATTTTTTGCCATGCTGTCCCGGATGAAGCATATCAGCCGCTGGGCGCTGATGCGCAACCTGCGCACGGAAAATATCTGCGAGCACTCCTATGACGTGGCGGTGCTCGCTCATGCGCTGGCGGTGCTGACCAACCGCCGCTTCGGCGGCACGGTTGACGCCGGCCGCTGCGTTTTACTCGCCCTTTATCACGATGCGCCGGAAATCCTGACCGGCGACCTGCCCACGCCGGTCAAGTACTATAACCCGGCCATCCGGCAGGCGTATGGTCAGTTGGAGGCCGTTTCGCAGGAAAAGCTGCTCGCCATGCTTCCGGAGGACCTGCGGGAGGATTACGGCGGCCTGCTTTGCGGCGGCGGGACGGAGGAGGAACGGCGGCTGGTCAAGGCGGCGGATAAGCTGGCCGCGCTGATTAAATGCGTGGAAGAGCTGGAACAGGGGAACCGGGAGTTTGTGCAGGCCCGGCGTTCTACGGAAGAAGCGCTGCGGTCCATGCGGCTGCCGGCGGCGGACTGCTTTTTGGAGGAATTCCTTCCGGCGTACCGCCTGACGCTGGACGAGCAGGGGGCGCAGAGCGTATAACGGCGGATGAAGCCCGGCGGGAGCCGTTCGGACGGATGGAACGGGACCTCTTTCCGCGTAAACGGGGAGCGGCGTTTTTCATACATTTTATTTTAAAGCAGGAAGGGCGTTGGGAAATGGGAAAACGGTATGTGGCGGATTTCAACACAGGAAAGCCGGACGACTTTATCCAGTTTGTTTCCGAGGATTTCCTGAGAAAGGAGGGCTTTGCCCCGGCGACCGTCAAGGGGGAGGCTGTCTGGAAGAAGGGAAAGGGGCTGCTGGCCGCCCCGCAGTTCCTCAAGCTGCAGTACGCCGGCGGGATGGTGCATCTCGAAGCCTGGCTGAAATACGCGGTTCTTCCCGGCGTATACTGCGGTGAGATGGGATTGGACGGGGCGATGGCCTTTGCCGTCAAGGCGGCGCTGCGGAACAAGGTCAACGCTCTGGTGGCGCTTTTGTATCAGCCGGTGAACATCCCCGTCCAGCCGGCGGGCGCTCCTGCGGAAAATATCCCGGCGGAGGGCTTTGCGGGGAGCGCGCCCGCAGCGGGGCCGGCCGTGGGCGTTGCGCCTTCTTACGGAGAGGCCGTTTCGGCCGTCCCGCAGCCGTCCGCCGCGCCCTGTCCTTCGGCTTCCGCCGCCCCGGCGGCGTATGCCGCGCAGCCGGGTCCGGCATATCCGCCGGCGCCGATACCGGTGGCAGTGCACAATCCCACCGGCAAGGCGACGCTTTCCCTCATTATGGGGCTGTGCAGCATCCTCGGCTGCTTTGTCCCCCTTGCCGGCGTGATCACCGGCGTCATCGGGATCCCCATCGGGCTTGTCGGCCGAAAAACCACCGCGCGGGGAATGGCGACCGCCGGCCTGGCTCTGAGCATCGTCTTTTTGATTGTATCGGTCTTGAACTGGATTGCCGGCATCGTCCTGATGGTTATGCTTTGAAGGTTTAAAATTAGATATTCGGAGGAAAGAGGAGAGCGAATACGATGAGAAACGACCCTGTTCACCATTTTCCCCATGGCGGGACAAAAGCCGGAGGGGTTTTACGGGCCTGCCGGCTGGGAATCCTGGCCGTTGCGGCCGCTCTGCTGGCCGGAATGCTCGGCGGCTGCAATATCATCAGCCTGGGCCGGGCCATCCTGAACGAGCAGAAGGCGGAGGAGGAGGTTGTGCTGACCAGCACGGACGGACGGTATCAGCTGACCGTCCCCGGCGACTGGACGGATGCCGGCGCTTCGCTGAACGAACAGGCCATACTGGCGGCATATAACCCCCAAAAGGAAAAATATGCGGTGGTGCTTGCCGAAAGCCGGGAGGACTTTTACGACGATGTGACGGCCCGCGATTACATGGACGTTTTGATCGAGCAGATGAGCTGGACGGTGGAGGATATGACCTTTACACCGGCGGAGACGGTAACGGTCGGCGGCCGGGAGGGATATCTGTCGAGGATCGACGGGGCGGTGGACGGCCTGAAAGTCACCTATTGGCTCACCTGTGTGGAAACCAGCGCCGACTTTGTGCAGATCACCGCCTGGACGCTACAGAGCAAGGCGGAGGAGTACGAGGAGGAATTCCGTCGGGTGGGAACCTCGTTGCAGGAGGCCGCATAGGCGTCCTTTGCATGGGAAGCTGGCCGGATACAAAGGCTCTGTGAATATAGCGGGGCAAAGGGGAGAAGAAGCAAGAGGGAAGAGAGGAAAACGGGGCGCTGAAGAGAGTAATGGGTGTTAAAAAAATAACAACATGAATTTTGCGAATTTTGAGGAATTCCTGTAGAAATTTTATCATCCGTCTGCTATACTGTTATATTAGCATATCGCGTATATTGTGCTTGCGGCCCGTCTCCCCTGCCGCGAAATTACGAGGACGGGTCCGGTGGCTGCACCCCGCGGGCCGGCTCCGCCGCTCGCGGCTTTGGCGTGTCGGGGGCAATATATCGCATGGCGAGTAGTATATCCGCAAGGAGGAATAGGCAACATGAAAAAAAAGATCAGCAAGCTTCCCTTTCGGGGCACGGCTGAGCAGAAGCAGCAGCTGCTCGATGTGATCGAACGCTACAGGTCGGACCCCAGCCGCCTGATGACCGTGATGCAGGAGGCGCAGGAGATTTACGGCTATCTGCCGATCGAGGTGCAGCAGATGATCGCGGACGGCATGAATGTGCCGCTGGAAAAAGTGTACGGCGTGGCGACTTTCTACGCGCAGTTCGCGCTCTCCCCCAAGGGCGTGTACAACGTTTCGGTATGTCTCGGCACCGCCTGCTATGTCAAGGGGGCGGGCGACCTGTTCAACAAGATCAGCGAAAAGCTGGGCATCGGCGCGGACGAATGCACGGAGGACGGCAAATTCTCCCTGACCGCCTGCCGCTGCATCGGCGCGTGCGGCCTCGCTCCTGTCCTGACGGTGAACAACGATGTCTACGGCCGCCTGACGGTGGACGACGTGGACGGCATCCTCGCGAAATACAACGACTGAGCGATGCGGGAGTTATCGCTTAATGTGCTGGACATCGCCCAGAACTCCATCGCCGCCGGCGCCTCGCTGACCGAAATCACGGTGGAGGAGGATACGGCGGCGGACCGCGTCGTCATTATCGTGAAGGACGACGGCCGGGGGATGACTCCGGAGCAGGTCCGCCGGGTCAGCGACCCGTTTTACACCACCCGCACCACCCGCAAGGTGGGGATGGGGATTCCGCTTTTCCGCATGGCGGCGGAGATGGCGGGCGGCGGGCTGACGATTGATTCCACGCCGGGCGTTGGGACGACGGTGACGGCCTCTTTCGTCCGTTCCCATATCGACCGGATGCCGCTGGGGGATATGACGGGGACGGTCGTCGCCCTGGTCCGGATGAACCCCGAGCGGGATTTCCGCTATGTGCGGCGCTGGAACGGCCGGGAGTTTGCGGTGGATACCCGGGAGCTGCGTGAAATTCTCGGCGACGTGCCGCTGAATACGCCGGAAGTGGCGGAGTGGATCGGCGCGTATATCGAAGAACAGACCGAAGCGATTCTCGCCCCGCCCTCCGGCGGGGAGCCGGAGGGCGCTTCCATCAAATCATAGGAGGTATTGTTGTGAAAACTTTGGCAGAGCTTCAGGCCATTCGGGATAGAGCCCGCGAGAAGATGACCGTGCGCGGCGAACATGAAAATGCGGTGCGCGTCGTCGTGGGTATGGCAACCTGCGGGATCGCCGCGGGCGCCCGCCCGGTGCTCAACGCGTTTGTGGACGAGGTGGCCAAGCGCCGCCTGGACAATGTGACGGTGGGGCAGACCGGCTGCATCGGCATGTGCCAGTTCGAGCCGATCGTGGAGATTACGATGCCCGGCAAGGAAAAAGTCACCTACGGCAAGGTCACGCCGGAAAAAGTGGCGCGCATCGTTTCCGACCATGTGGTCAACGGCAATCCGGTGGCGGAATACACCATCGGCGAACTGATGAAGTAAGCAGGGAGGTTAAACAAAGATGTATCGTTCCCATGTACTGGTTTGCGGCGGTACCGGCTGTACCTCCTCCAACAGCTTGAAAATTATCGATAAGCTGGAAGAGGAGATCGCGGCGCAGGGCCTGAGCGAAGAGGTGAAGGTCGTTCGCACCGGCTGCTTCGGCCTGTGCGCCCTCGGCCCGATCATGGTCGTCTATCCCGAAGGCGCCTTCTACTCCCGCGTGACGGTGGAGGACATCCCGGAGATCGTGTCCGAGCATCTGCTCAAGGGCCGCATCGTGACCCGCCTGCTGTATGACGAAACGGTTGGCAAGGACGAGATCAAGTCCCTGAATGAAACCGACTTCTATAAAAAGCAGGTTCGTGTGGCGCTGCGCAACTGCGGTGTGATCGACCCCGAATCCATCGACGAATACATAGCGCAGGACGGCTACCAGGCGCTGGCCAAATGTCTGACCGAATACACGCCGGAGCAGGTTATCCAGATCATCACCGATTCGGGGCTGCGCGGCCGCGGCGGCGGCGGGTTCCCCACCGGCCGCAAATGGGCGCTCTGCGCGCCGAACAAGGCCCCGCAGAAGTATGTGGTCTGCAACGCCGACGAGGGCGACCCCGGCGCGTTCATGGACCGCTCCGTCCTGGAAGGCGACCCTCACTGCATCGTGGAGGCAATGGCCATCGCCGGTTATGCCATCGGCGCGACCAAGGGCTTTGTCTATGTCCGCGCGGAGTATCCGATCGCGGTGCAGCGCCTGCAGATCGCGATTGACGAAGCCCGTGAATACGGCCTGCTCGGCAAGGACATTTTCGGCTCCGGCTTTGATTTCGATATGGAAATCCGCCTGGGCGCCGGCGCTTTCGTCTGCGGTGAGGAAACCGCGCTGATGACCTCGATCGAAGGCAACCGCGGCGAGCCCCGTCCCCGCCCGCCCTATCCGGCGGTGAAGGGCCTGTTCGGCATGCCGACGGTGGAGAACAACGTCGAAACCTTTGCCAACGTCCCGCAGATTATCCTGCGCGGGGCGGAGTGGTTTGCGTCGATGGGCACCGAGAAGTCCAAGGGCACCAAGGTGTTTGCGCTGGGCGGCAAGATCAAGCACACCGGCCTGGTGGAAATCCCGATGGGGACCACTCTGCGGGAAATCGTCGAGGAGATCGGCGGCGGCATTCCGAACGGCAAAAAGTTCAAGGCGGCTCAGACCGGCGGCCCCTCCGGCGGCTGCATCCCGGCCAGCCTGATCGACACCGCGATCGACTATGACAACCTGATTGCGCTGGGCTGCATGATGGGGTCCGGCGGCATGATCGTCATGGACGAGGACACCTGCATGGTGGATATCGCCAAATTCTTCCTTGAGTTCACGGTGGACGAATCCTGCGGCAAATGTACCCCCTGTCGGGTGGGCACCAAGCGCCTGCTCGAAAAGCTGGACAAGATCACGAAGGGCAACGGCACCCTTCAGGATATCGACGACCTGGAGGCGCTCTGCCATTACATCAAAGAGAATTCGCTGTGCGGCCTGGGCCAGACGGCGCCCAACCCGGTGCTGTCCACCCTCCATTTCTTCCGTGACGAGTATGTGGCTCACGTGACCGAAAAACGCTGTCCGGCGGGGGTCTGCAAGTCCCTGCTGTCCTACCAGATCGTGGCGGAGAAGTGCAAGGGCTGCACCGCCTGCTCGCGCGTCTGCCCGGTCGGCGCGATTTCCGGCACGGTGAAGAATCCGCATGTCATCGATACCTCGAAGTGCATCAAGTGCGGCGCCTGCATGGAAAAATGCCGGTTCGGCGCGATTGTAAAACGGTAAGAAAGGAGTGCGCTGAAAATGGAAATGATCAACTGCAAAATCAACGGGATCGCTGTCAGCGTGCCCAAAGGTTCCACCATTCTGGAGGCCGCCCGCCAGGCCGGCGTGGAAATCCCCACGCTGTGCTTCCTGAAAGATATCAACGAGATCGGCGCCTGCCGCATCTGTGTGGTGGAGGCCACCGGCGCACGCGGCCTGGTGACCGCCTGCGTTTATCCGGTCTCCGAGGGGATGGAGGTCCGCACCAACACCGCCAAGGTGCAGGCCGCCCGCCGGACCACTCTGGAGCTCATCCTCTCCACCCATGACAGGAAATGTCTGTCCTGCGTGCGGTCCAATGACTGCGAGCTGCAGAAGATGTGCCGCGATTACGGGGTGGAAATGGCCGAAAAGTACGAGGGCTTCCGCCCGACATATGAGCTGGACCTCTCCACCGCGCATCTGGTGCGGGACAATAACAAGTGCATTCTCTGCCGTCGCTGCGTGGCGGCCTGCCGCCAGCAGTTCGTTTCGGTCATCGGGGCGAACGACCGCGGCATAGACACCCATATCGGCACCCCGTTCGAAAAGGAGCTGGCCGACGTGCCCTGTGTCTCCTGCGGGCAGTGCACGGTCGTCTGCCCGACCGGCGCGCTGGTGGAAAAGGACGATACCGCCAAGGTGTGGGAGGCGCTGGCCGACCAGAGCAAAACCGTGGTCGTGCAGACCGCGCCGTCTATCCGCGCCACCCTGGGCGAATGCTTCGGGATGCCGATCGGCACCAACGTGGAAGGAAAAATGGTCGCCGCCCTGCGCCGTCTGGGCTTCGATAAGGTGTTCGACACCGATTTCGGCGCGGACATGACCATTGTGGAAGAGGCGACCGAGTTTGTGGAGCGGGTCAAGAACGGCGGCGTGCTGCCGATGATCACGTCCTGCTCCCCTGGCTGGGTGAAATTCGCGGAGTATTACTATCCCGATCAGCTCGACCATCTGTCCTCCTGCAAGTCCCCGCAGCAGATGACCGGCGCGATCATCAAAACGTATTACGCCGAGAAGAACGGCCTGGACCCCAAGGATATCGTGGTGGTTTCCATCATGCCCTGCACGGCCAAGAAGTTTGAGGTCGGCCGCGACGATCAGGATGCGGCGGGCGTGCCGGACGTGGACATTGCGCTGACCACCCGGGAGCTGGCCCGGATGATCCAGCGCGCCGGGCTGAATTTCACCAATCTGCCGGACGAGGAGTTCGATAACCCGCTCGGGGACGACACCGGCGCGGCGGTGATCTTCGGCGCCACCGGCGGCGTGATGGAGGCGGCGCTGCGCACCGCCAACGACGTGCTGACCGGCAAGGACAACGAATCGGTGGAATTCCACGAGGTCCGCGGTACACAGGGCATCAAGGAAGCGACCTACAACATTGCCGGTATGGAGGTTCGGGTGGCGGCCGTCAGTGGAATCGCCAGCGCGAACTACGTCATGTCCCGGATCAAGGACGGCACCGCCCCCTGGCATTTTGTGGAGATCATGTGCTGCCCCGGCGGCTGTGTAAACGGCGGCGGTCAGCCGATTCAGCCAGCCTCCGTGCGCAACTTCACCGACCTGAAGGCGATACGCGCCAAGGCCCTGTATGACCAGGATGCGGCCATGCCGCTGCGCAAGTCGCATCAATCCCCGGCGGTGAAGATGGTGTATGACGAGTATCTCGGCAGCTACGGCAGCCATAAGGCGCACGAGCTCCTGCATACCAGCTATGCCGGTCGCAAAAAGTTCAACTGAGCGCTTTTCACAGCGTAGCAGCAGATAAAGGCAGACGAAGAGGAAAAAGAGGGAAAAGAGGGAAAAGAGGGAGACGGAATGTTCCGTTTCCCTCTTTTTCCATTGTGTGCTTCAGCATAAGGAGAACGCCCGGCTCCGCCGGGGTGCGTAAAAACGCTTGCGCCGCAAGGAGAGCGCGAAGGGAGAAATAGAAGGCGGGAATAAATGAAAACAGTTTTTACAACGTAAAGCGGATTATAATTTAGGCGTTTAGGCGCCCGTTTACAGGCCGCGCGGGCAGCGATACCGGTAGTGCAAGGGATGAAAGGGGTGAAAGGGATGCAAGGGATGAAAGGGGTGAAAGGGATGCAAGTGTTGTATACGGCAGCTTCACAGCCTCTTGAGAGGCTTGCCGGCATGATGCCCTTCAGGGCATGCGCAAGCCCCCCGGCTTAGCCGGGGACCGACCCGAGCTTGCGGGACGGCGGGCGTCGGCTGCTTTCTCCCTTTCGTTGCCTCCCGGGACGCCCGCGAAAGCCGGGGAGGACAGGCGGGGAAAGCTCACACCCGCAGCCGCGGGCCGCTCGTTTGCGCCGAGCGCCTGCGTAATGGCGCGCGCTGCGGGAGGGCGCGGAAAACCGGCGCCGTTACAGAATGTTTTGCAGGGTCGGCATTTCCATGTCCGAAAGCTTTTCCAACTGGTTCCGGCATTTGGCAAGCTCCGAGATCCAGTGCGCATCTTCACCCGAACGCAGCATCACCGGCAGTACCACCACCGATTCCTCGATTTTTGTGAGGTCCGAATGTCGCATGAAGAACGGGAAAAACTGGGTTTTCTCGCTGAACTCTTCCACAAAATCCTCCGACAGGGTCAGGCAGACGTTCATATCGCCCCGGTAATAGGCTTCCTCCATCTCCTCCATCTGTGAGAGCAGGTCGTCCATATTCCGCTGCAGCGAGAGCAGGGAGACGGCGCAGAGCGCCGCCACGGTCAGGAGCAGGGCAAGCGCCACAATCAGCCGTTTCATGCGCATTGCTCCTTTCGAATCAGGGTGTACTGCCGGCTTTTGTCGGCTGTCAGCAGAAAGATCTCCTTCACTGTGCAGGTGTTGGCGGCCAGCACGTCCGAGAGCCAGGATTCATCCAATCCGCAGACCGAAAGCCCCCATTGGGAGACGCGGCCGTCGCTGACCACCACCATGGGGATTCCGTTGTCCGGCGGGTTCCGGTTCAGATCGCCGCAGGTGGCCTGCCGCGCCTGCGGCTTCAGGAAAACACTGATTTTGCCGTTGGCCTCCACAATGGCGTACTGGACCTCGGTGATATCGAAGGTGCCCTGCTGCCGCAGCGTTTCCATCAGGTCGTCCACCGTCAGGCGCATTCCCTTCATGGCGGAGGCGTCGATTTTGCCGTCGTTTACCACGATTTTCGCTTTCCCACCAATCAGACGGTGGAAAAAGGGGACCTTCATCATCAGGGCGGAAAGCAGCAGTTCCAGAGCGACCAGCATCATAATCGGGATAAGGCCGTTGAGCAGGGGCATCCCGCTCTCCTGCATCGGCACGGCGGCGAGGTCGGAGATCAGCAGGGTCACGACCAGCTCGGCGGGCTGCAGCTCCCCCAGCTGGCGCTTTCCCATGATGCGCATTGCCGTGATAATGAATATGTAGATTATCACGGTGCGCACGGCGGTGATTGCCATAATCGTGTTCCATCCTTTCCGGCGGAGCCTGCCTGCTCCGCTGCTTCGCCGGTAGTATTGACCGGAAAAGCCGAATATATTCCCGGCCTTCGGACATAACTAAATCAGACGGAGGAGCGCCGGAAAGCACGCTCCGTTTTTCTTCCGAAGGAGGCCGCCGCATGTTCCATAAAACCAATTTCCGCCCCGACGCCAAGCCCGGCCCCACGCCGCCGTCCGGACCGGAGCCCGCTACACCGATTGTCCCGGCCCTGATGGACAACCTCGTGTATCTGCGCACAAAGTTCGGCATCAGCTCCGACCTGATGATCCGGGAAATCCATCTGTGCGGCTATCCGGCGGCGGTCATCAGCATGGAAGGGATGGTCAACCGCCACATCCTGGCCGATGCTATCCTGCTCCCCATCACCGAAATCAAGGGGAACAAGCGCGCCCCGGACGAACTGATGGAATATATCCGGGACGACGTGCTCGGCTCCGGCGACATGATCCAGGTGCGCACAATGGAGGAGCTCATCAACCTGATTTCCTCCGGCTTTGCGGCCATCGCCATCGACGGCGTGGATTATATGATCCTGGGCGGCATCCAGGGCTTCGCGGTGCGGGGGGTGAGCGAGCCGGCCAGCGAGGTGATGATCCGCGGCTCCCGCGAGGGATTTACCGAGGTTATCCGGATCAACCTGTCCATGCTCCGCCGACGGCTGAAAACGCCCGACCTGATTTTCGAAATGATGAAGGCGGGGAAGACCAGCAACACCGACGTCTGCCTGTGCTATATGCGGGGACGGGTCTCGGAAAAGCTGCTGCGCAACGTGCGGCAGAAGATCGAGAATCTGCCGCTTGACGTGGTGCTGGACTCCGGCTATATCCAGCCGTTCCTGGAAAACAAGCATCTTTCCCTCTTCACCAGTGTGAACACCACCGAACGGCCCGATACCCTCTGTGGGAAAATCAGCGAAGGGCGGATCGGCATCCTGGTGGACGGCACCCCGTTCGCCCTGATTGTGCCCTACCTGTTCGTGGAAAATTTCCAGGCGATGGACGACTACACCATGCCGCCGTATTATGCGAGCTTCCTGCGGATTTTGAAATACATCGCGTTTTTTGTCAGCCTGCTGCTTCCCGGCCTCTATGTCGCCGTCGGCACCCACCACCCGGAGATGTTCCCGCCGGTTTTATTGCTCTCCTATCTCAACGCCGACCATACCACCCCCTTTCCGCTGACCTTTGAAGCGCTGCTCATCCACTTCCTGTTTGAGATCATGCGGGAGGCGGGGCTGCGTTTTCCGCGGGCCGGGCATGCGGTGAGCATTGTCGGCGCGCTGGTGATCGGGCAGGCGGCGGTGGAAGCGGGGCTGGTCGGCGCGCCGATGGTGATTATCCTGGCGCTGACGGCGATCAGCTCGTTCATCCTCCCCAGCCTGTATGCGCCGGTCTCGATCCTCCGCTTCGTGTTCATCCTGCTCGGCGGCGCGCTGGGGCTGTACGGGATCCTGCTGGGTATGACGCTGCTGCTGTGCAGCATCTGTGCGATCGATATTCTGGGCATTCCCTATACCGCGCCGGTGTCCCCCCTGACCTTCAAGGCGCTTAAGGACGTAATCATCCGTGCCGACTGGCGGCAGCTTTGGAAGGACAGGTTCCGGGTTCAGAACGTGAAGGGCTCCGACCTGCGGGACGACGGGAAGGAGCCGTAGAGGGACGCGGCGGCACGCCCTTTGCAGGGCTGCCTGGCAAACGACGGAATAACGGGGGAATCGTTTTGGAAAAAACCGTAAAAATCAGCGCCTGGCAGCTGATGGCGCTGCTGCTGGTCGGCCGGATTGCCGTGGCCCTGACCTACACCGGCGGCGCGGCCGGTGTGGCGCACGGAACCGACCGGATGGCCTCCCTGCTGCTGGAGGCGGCGCTCCTGCTTCTGCTTTTCTTACCGACCCTGTGGTATAGCCATGCCGCAAAGGGGTTAAGCACGCTGGAATACGCCTATGTGCAGTTTGGACGGGGCGGCGCCGTGGTGGCGGTGCTGTACGCGCTGTACTGCCTGTACATCCAGTGTCTGGACCTGGTGCAGTTCGAGCATTTCGCCACCACCGCCATGTCGCAGGATATCCCGCATGTCACGCTGTGCATCGCGCTGGTGGCGGCGGCCTTTGTGGCCGCTTTCTACGGCCTGGAGGCCGTGGCCCGCACCGCGGCGGTGATTGCGGGCCTGATGCTTGCGGCAATCGTCTTTTTGGGGCTCAGCCTGGTCCCGGATATGGAGGCGCTGAATTTCCCCCCTTTGTTTTACGACGGCTTTACGCCGGTGCTCAACGGCGCTCTCGAAAACCTGCCGCGCTTCCTGGAACTGGGGGTGATCGCGCTGCTGACCCCCTATGTCAAGGGGGTGGGGAAGGGCTATTCGTTCGGGGTTCTTCTCTCCGCCGCGGTGGTGCTGGTGATGCAGGCCACCCTGGTCGGGGTACTGGGGGATTACGGTGAAATGGTGACCTATCCGTACTATACGGCGGTGACCATCGCCCATTCCAGCATGCTCCAACGGCTGGATATTCTGGTCGCCGCTGTCTGGATGGCGGGCCTGTTTGTGAAAATGGCGTTTCTGGCGGTGCTGTTTCTGGGCTGCCTGCGCCAGGCGTTTGGCGACAAGCTCAAGGTGCTGTATGTGTCGCTGGGGGGACTGGCGGTGCTGCTGGTCGGCCTGCTGCTCGGCGACACGCTGCTGGCGGCGGAGCATGATTTCCTGTGGCTGGCGTCCACAGTCCTCCTGCTGGCCTTTGCCGCCGGGCTTCCGCTGGTTCTGCTGGGCGCAAACGCGCTGCGGGTGAGACGCCGCCGGGAGAGGGGGGAAGCCTTATGAGGACCTGGTTCCTGCTGGTGGCCGTGCTGCTCGGCTTCGTGATGGTTCCGAGCTGCCGCGAGAAATCCCAGATTAACAACCGGGTGGTGGTAACCGCCGTCGGCATTGACGACGCCGGGGACGATGGCTGTGCGCTCTCCATTCAGGCGGTGGAGGCGCTGAGGATTACCGGCGCTCTGGTCAATCAGGAGGACAACGCCACCGGCCTGTATCAGACGCAGGGGGAATCGGTGGCTTCCGCCATGAAATCCTTTGTCACCCAGACCGGGAGGAACACCTATCTTCTGCAAAACCGGGCCATCGTCCTCTCGATGGAACAGATCAAGAAGCAGTCCCTTCAGGCGACCCTGGATTACTTCCTGCGCAATACGGAAAGCCGCCCCGGGGTCTATCTGGCCGTCAGCCGGGGAAGCCCGGACGAGGTGCTCGGCATCCGGACCAGCAGCT
>CAJFTG010000073.1 GCA_904419875.1 Candidatus Avimonas caecicola
GCTCCCTGCCGCATCCACACAAAGTAATAGGGGGCCGCGGCGGCCTCGTATCCTGCCGGCGCTTCCACCTCCGTCAGCCTGTAGAGCGCGTTGTACAGCGAGCCGTCCTGCGCGTGATCCACAAAGCTCAGTTCAATCGCGCCGCTCCCGCCGACAACAAAGGTTCCGTCCGGCCCCTGCGCCGTCAGGGCGGTCGTCTTCCAGACGTAACTCCCGTCCCCCTGCCGCTCATAGCGCTCCAGCCGGAAACGGGCGCCGGGCAGAAGCAGCTCCGCGTTGGCCGCATCGTGCTTGTAGATCGTCAGGGTCGCCTTGTTGACGCCCGCCTGGGACGTTTGTTCCTCTATGAGAATGCCGGTCTCGGTGCTGCTCCCCGCTTTTCCGCTCAATGTCGCCATGTTGGAGACGGGGATATCCCCGACCGTATTGCCCTGGTCGATGGTGTATTCATACACCACGACACACGGGGTGCTGTCCGGAAGGATGAAGGTGATGGTGCGGGTGTCGTCGTCATACCGCACCATAAACGACCCGGCCGGCATAAGCTCGCCGCAGTGGTTCTCCCCGCCGGGATCATAACGGTACAGCTTCACGCTGTCCGGACGGAAGGCCGCCGCGCTTGCGGCGGGTATGGTGAGGGTGTCGGTCAGGGTGAGGGTGTCGTTGTTTTCATCAAGATCCTGCCCCTGCGGGTTGACTGTCACAAAGTAGCGCACCACGCCCGTCGCCGCACCGGTTCCATCCGTCAGCTGGACGCCGGTTTTCTCCAGCACAGGGAGGGTATGTTTGACCGTGGTGGTCGTGCTGTCCGTCTCCCCGTCCCAGCCGGCGGTGTTGACGTAGGTCGCCGTGCCGCCGTCTGCCAGCGCCGGGTCATTGGCGATGGAAACATCGTAGTAGATGCCGAAGGGGACGTTGGAAAGCTCGTTGATATGCCCGATGATAAAGGCGACGGTGGTGGTCCCGTCCGCGTTCTCCCGGGCGGAAACCTCCCGCAGATACCAGTCGGAGGTTGTGGAATCGGTGAAGGAATCGTCCCCTTCCGGGTGCAGGCGCAGAACCACCGAATCCTCCACCAGTTCGGCGCCCGCCGGAAGGGTATCCGTAACGGTGATCTGTCCGACGCCGCTGTATTCACCGTAATCGGAAATCAGAATCCGGTAGTGCAGAAGATTGCTGATCTCCCCGGAATTCAGGTGCAGCGGGTCGTTGGTGTAAGAGCCGGCGTCATGGCTGCCCTCCGCCGCCCCGGTGGGGCTGGCCTGTTTATCCAGCTTTTGGGTGAAGGTATGCTGGGGGGCGGCAATGGACGAATCGCCGGGGATCCTGGCCAGGTTCGGCAGGGTCAGCAGAACATCCAGAGGAAGCTTTTCGGTGTCCACCTGCGTCTGATACCGGAGCAGAATGGGCTGCCCGTTCAGCTTATCCAGAGCGCTTTGGGTGAACACGACCTTGATGAGAGCCAGAGGCTCCTCGGACAGCCCCCAGGCGCCGATCTGTTCCAGGGGATACCAGGTCACATACCCGTCAATCTCGGAAAAGTCCGTATACAGGTAACCATAGGCCGCCTCCAGATCGTCGAAGCTTTCCATGACGGACGAGGGAGCCGCATAAATCGCATAGTCCTGTCCGGATACCAGCCGGATGCTTTCATCCGCGCTGGTGAGGACGGCGCCGGCCAACAGGCTGGCCGTTGTGTAATGGGTGCCGGGCAGAAAGGTTTCGTCTTCCTTCAGGATATCCATTACCCAGTCGATGTAGGTGAGGCTGTCGGGAACCGCCGCCGTATCCTGCGGGTAGGTAATCAGCGAAGCCCAGTTTATGAGACGGTTGTGATCCTGCGCGCTTATAAAAGCCTTTTCCACGTCGTAGTCGAGCTTGCCCGGCATGGTGACGCCGGCTTCGGCTTCGGCCTCGTATTCCCCGAAGAGAGCCTTGTTGGAAAAGGTCAGCGCCGTCCCCGCCGGCGCATCCTCCGGCAGCTCCGTTTCATAGGTCACGAGATAATTACAGGTATCGTACGGAGCCGCCAGGTCTTCCGGGAACGTATAGGGAAGGGAAACCCGCCTGCCCTCCCCCGCCGGCGCAGACCCCGCATAAGGGGTAATGGTGACGGTATCCGGCATAGCCACCGTATACGTCTTTCCGTCGGCGTCCCGGCAGGCCACGGCATCCGTCAGGGTATAGCCCCGGATATCCCGCCTATCCTCATTCAGGAAAATGGTCCAGGTTATTTTCCTGGTGAGGGCGTTATAGCTTCCTTCCTTGTAGATCATGGCGCGGGAAACAACGGTATTGGCCTGCGCCTGCGCCTCGTTGGTTTCGTCCCGGGCCACCGCCCGGTTGGTAAACTGGAGATAGCCGCTGGCCTCTGCGCTGCTCAGGTCCGGGAAGGCCGCATAGGTGATGGTATAGGACTCTCCGGCCGCCAGTGCCGGCAGGCCGGTTATGGTGAAGGAGGCCGGTTGGGCGGTGTTGTCCACCGCGATGTGGCAGTCCGTGATCTCCCTGCCGCTGGAATGCACGATTTTCAGCGGATAATCGGGGAAAGCCATATCATATACGATGCCTCCCGTCAGGAAGGCGTCCGCGACCTGCACCGGGCCGTCCGTTCCCTTCGCGGAGGATACGGTGACGGAATAGCCGATTCCTTGCACGCTTTCCTCATACCAGCCGCTTTTGGCAATGGCAAGGTCGCTTTCCTCCTCTTTGGGCGCCACCGTGACGGTCCCGCCGGCGGCGCCGAGGTCAATCACGTCGTCGCCCGTTTCCCCCGTGGCCGTCACGGTGCCCTGGAACGACAGATTCCCGGTGAAGGGCCGGCCGTCGGCAAACTCCTCGTCAAACAGGATTGTGACCCGCCCGTCCGTGTCGATGGCGTAGGTGCCCGCGGTGGTGTCGGAATCGATCTTGACAGGGCCTTCCTCCGCCTGCCCGAGCCCAATGCCGGACGGGAGCTGATAATGGATCGTCCGGGAATCCTCGCCGACGATTCCTTCCGGGATTACATAATAAATGGTCACCCGGACGGAATCGCCGCTGACGAGCTCTTCCGCCGGCGTCCAGGCGCCGCCCACGTTCTTTTCAATGGTGATTTCGGTGACATGAGGCGCAAAGTCGACGCTGTCCCCTTCCATGGTAACGGCTGGCAGAATCAGCAGGACCGCCGCCGCTGCCGCCGTCAGAGCCGCCAGAGCCGCCGTCAGCTTCCGCCAGCGCCTGCGAAGCGCATGCTCCCGCACATATGCCGCTGTTTTCCGTTTTCCGTCATTCCCCTTCACGGCAAAGCCTCCTTCCCGAAATCACTCGATGGTTCCGACTTCTCCAAAAGGCCAGACGCGGAAAGCCAGCCGGCCCACAATCTGTTCCTCCGCAACGCAGCCCACGTCGCTGTTCCTTGAGTCGCTGGAAACGCCGCGGTGGTCGCCCATGACGAAATACCGTCCCTCCGGCACCTGATATGGCAGATCGACGCTGCATTCCCCCAGGGCCTTTTCGGTCAGATAGGGCTCCTCCAGGGGCTCGCCGTCAATGCTCACGCTGCCGGCGGCGTCGATGTCCACCCATTCGCCCGGCAGGCCGATCACACGCTTGACGAGGATTTTATTGTTGTAATAAAACGCAATCACATCGCCGCGCTCATAAGAGCCGTTCCTCACGGCGACAACGATGTTCCCATCGGTGAGGGTGGGAAACATCGAGGTCCCGTAAATCCTCAGCACCGGCAGCAAAAGGCGGGACACCAGCACGGCGGCGGCCGCCACAACCACCAGCGTGGAAACCGTGCTGCGCGCCATCCTTCCGCGGCGCCTTCGGTCGGATTCCCGTTTGAGTTCCGCCTCCAGCTGCCGCACCGTCGGCGGGGAGGCGTATGGTTTTCGCTTCATGCCAACACTCCGTTTTACAGCAGGGCGCTCTGCGCGCTGAAGCTCAACAGTTTTTTCAGCTCCTGGTGATTTTCATAAAACGCCTGCAAGCGTTGGGAGACTTCGTCCCAGTAGGCTTCCGACCGCCGTTTTGCCTCCGTCTCCATTGCCTCGCATTTCTCCCGGCACGCCGTTTCCGCCTCCTCGCATTTCCGCTGGGCGTCCGCTTCCATCGCGCGGCATTTCTCCGCCGTGTCCCTTAACAGCCTGTCGGCCTCGTTCCGGCTGTCCCGGTCCCGCCGGGCGCAGATGGACGCCTGCCGGTCGTTCAGGCTGCGGATGTTCTCTATGTACTGCTGGCTGGCCGCCTGAGCCGCCTCAAAAATCCCGTTGATCTGAAGGGCGGCCACCGCAATCGAGCCGGCCTCGTTGATCGCGATTTCCCTGTTTTGCAGGGCTTTTTGAGCATCCTCCAGTTCTTTTTTCAGGGCTTTCCGCTCGTTCTCGCGCTCGGTTTTCAGGAATTCCATTTCCCGGCCGTGCTCCTGCTTCAGGGCTTCCAGTTCTTTTCCCTGTTCAATCATCATTTCCAGAAGCTCTTTTCTGCCCAAGCTGCGCAGCTCGTTTTCCGTCATGATGCCATCGCCTCTCTTTCCATCCTCTCCGCCCGCGGGGGACGGAGTCCGCCGGCCAATCGCCGGCTGTCATTCTGCGCGGGGGCGTCCGCCATTTTTCTTCCTCTTTTCTTCCCCAGGGGAGCCTGCCGTTTCCGGCGGGCCGGATTACGGCTCCCGCCCCGGCGGATGAAGATTCAGCCGTACCCGCGTGGTGAACGCCTTCGCCGCCATCGAATAGCGAAAGCCCACGTCGCCGTCATACTTTTCGGCCGCCAGCGTAATGCTCTGCAGCCCCATACCGCCCTCCGCGCGGCTGCTCGAAAACGCGCCGGCGGGGAGGAACTCGTTGTCCCGGTATCCCCAGCCCCGGCGGGCGGGATGGACGCCCTCGCAGGAATTTTCCACCTGTATGGCCAGGGAGCCGCCGACCACCCATATGCTCGCCCTCAGCCATTTGTTCTCCGGGACCGCGGCGCAGGCCCGCACCGCATTCTCCAGCGTGTTGCCCAGGATGACGGTCAAATCCACAGGGCTGACCGGCAGGTCGCCGCACTCCGCCCGCACAACGCAGCGGACACCCTCCTCCCGCGCCCGGCCGATGTAGTTTTGCAGCAATCCGTTGACGGTGGGATTTTCACAAAACCATTCGGTTTCGTTCTGGGCGGTGCGGTCCAGCAGCTCGGACAGGTAGGCCTGCAGGTCGCCGCTTTTTCCCTGTTTCGCCATATCGTACAGCACGCCCAGGTGATGCCGCAGGTCGTGGCGCATCCGCCGCGTTTTTTCCATGTCCCGCACAATCCGCCGATATTGCAGCTGCTGGATTTCGTCGTGCCACTGCCGCTCATAGTCCTCCTTCCGGCGCACCGCCTCCCGCAGGAGAATCCAATAGAAGGCCACCAGCACCACCGCTGCGAACAGGAACGGCGGGCTCAGTATCCGCCAGAAATCTCCCGAAAAATAATGCAGATCCACCGTTGTGTTATAGAAAATAAGGAGGGCGAAATACGCCATGGAAGCAAAGAACACCCACAGGAACTCCCGTTTCATCAGCTGCGGCTCGGTCTGCCGCAGGTAACAGCGCACCGTGTGCCGCATCATACGCGCCGCAATGGGAAACAGCGCCGCTGTGCTCCCCAGAAACAGCCCGAGTATGGCGGGAGGATAGACCTCGTCCGGCGTGCCGGCGCCGACAAACGGCGCCGCCATGTTGACAAGCATGAACTGCACCGCCGCGTAAACCCCCGCCAGATTGACCGCCAGCAGCTTTTTGATCGCGTTCTCCCGGATGGCCCAGAAGTACGCCGCACAGCACAGTACCACGGAGGTCAGCATGTACAGGTTGGCGGTCAGGAACAGGGCAAAGGAATCGCGCCCGGCCGTGGCGAACAGCGGCAGGGGAAAGGCCAGCGCCAGCACCGCCGCCGCTGTGCCGAAGCCAAGCAGCGTCCATTTCCGCCGGAACCGGTAGGCCTCCTCGTCCCACGGCAGGACGCAGAGGACCATGCACGGAAAAATCTGGAGGAAAAAGCCCAGGGCCTGCCGGATGTAAAACCCCACAGCCTCACCCCCTGTCGGCCGGCAGATGCCGAAAAATCCAGCTGTTATAGGTTTCCCGTATCCGCGCGCGTTCCCGGCGGCTCAAGAGCATCGTCTCCCCGTTGCACAGCCGGCACCTGTCGGCCTGCATCATCTCTATGTATTCCATATTCACAATTAACCCCCGCTGGATTTGCAGAAACCGACGGTCAAGCTGCTCCTGCAATTCGCCGAGCGTCGTATAAGCCGACAGGATTTCCCCGTTATCCAGCATCAGCTCCACCCGGTGGGCCGCGCTGTTCAGGCGGATGATTTTGTTCAGGCAGACGATCCTGCTTCCATGTCCGATCTTGAGCACCAGCGTCGGGTTCGCCTGGACAGATTTCTTCGCAATCCGTGCGAACGCCTCCCGTATTCCTTCGGTCGTGACCGGCTTGACAAGGTAATGCACCGCGCCCACGGCAAAAGCCTGCACCGCGTGCTCCCGGCTGGTTGTTGTAAAAACGACTTCCGTCTCCGGGGAAATGCCGTGCAGTCTCCCCGCAACCTCCACGCCGTTTTCATTCGGCAGGTAGACGTCCAGAAAAGCGACGGTAAACGCCGGACACGTTTTCGCCGCCTCCAGCAGCGAGGCGCCGTCGGCAAAGCATTCAGGATGACGGGTCGGGTCCCAGCCGTGCAAGGCTTCCGTGAAGCTCCGCCATTCCATCCGGTCGTCGTCCAGAACCGCTATGCGCATAGACCGCCCTCCTTTCCCACCGAGCCTCTCTGTGAACTTATTCCACTTGTGTTATATATTTTACCGAATTTTTCCCGGATCTGAGCAGCCACTGGTGCCGCTAAACCATACCACTTGTGCCGATTTCTCCGCTCCCGGGTCATTTCCCGGCCGGCGAAGTCCCCTCGCCGACAGATTCCGGAAAAGGGAAAGAAGAGGAGAGAAGGGAGAAGCAGAGAAGAGAAAGGCGAAGGAAGGGAGGGGAGAGAAGGGGAAGGAAAGGGAAGGTCAGGCCAGGGTAAAGCAGAGCAGCAGGAAGCGGACGGCAAAAAACGGCGGAATTAATACGGCGTCGGTCTTGAAAAGCGGGTGGGTTCGTGGTAAAGTAACATATAGAAAATTGTGTAGATCAACAGGCGACGCCCGGCATTCCCAAACCGACTTGCCGCGGGGGTACGCTCCCGCGGCGTTTGCCCAGAAGGCGTAAAAAAGAAAGGAGATTTCCACAATGAAAAAGCTTCCACGGTTCCGGCAGGCGGCGATGGCGGCGGCCATGGTGCTCACCCTGCTGCCGGCGACGGCATTGGCGGCGGAGGTGGACACGACGGCGGGATACAACGGGGAGGCCCTGCCCGCCGGCCCGGACATGACGGGCGACGTAGTCGATGTGACGCCCGAAAATGCCCAGTATACCCTTGACGGCGCTTACGGCTCCATCGATGGAAAGACGATTCGGTTTACGGCCGGCGAGTATGAGGATGTCCTGGTGCTGGCCCGCCCCACCAAGTACGAGGGCAGCAATACGGAATACTACAATATGAGCTGGACGGAGGGGAACGGCTGGTTTGTCACGGACGATGTCCCGGATGCGCTGGAAGATCTCACCTCGACCATCACGACCTATAAGCGCACCGTGGAGGGCGTCACCTTTACCGCCGAGGAGGGCGTCGTGCTTCCCGGCTTTTCCGCCGGTTCCGGCCATGTGTACGGTATGGCGGGAAGCCCCGCTTACGATTATGTGCGCGACCAGGAAGTCCTCAGTTCCGTGAACAGCTATTACGGCCACAATTCTTTAGTGGATGTCACCTTCCAGGGGCTGACGCTGCGCGGCGGGGTCTTCATTGCGGATTACAGCCGGGACGCGGTGAATTCCGGCATCACCTTCGACGGCTGCGTTTTTCTGGGTAGCGAAGCCGAAATGGCGACCAACGGCTACAACGGCATCAAGATGAGCGCGGACAGCAAGTATTTCAGCGACATCACGGTGACAAACTGCACCTTCACCAAGTATTTCCAGGCCGTGTACATCCAGGGCGTCGATGGAGCGGCCATCACCAACAACAGCATTGACGGCACGACGCACAACGCGGTCGCGCTCCAGAGCAGCAGCGGCAACCCGCTGAAGGGAACGGTTGAAATCGCCGAGAACTTCATTGAGAACACGCAGGACAGGGCCATCCGCGTGGGGAACGCCCTGGCGGAATTCCAGCTCACCGCGGTAAACAACGTTATGGTCAACGCCGGTGATACGGACGGGCAGCTCTTCAAGGCGGAGACGCTGCCCGAGGGAAGCGAAGTGGTCCTTGAAAACAATTACTGGGCCGGGAGGACGGCCGAGGAAGCGGTCGCCAACGCAGACATCCGCCCGGAGAATACGGGCATTATCGGGGGCACCTTCCTCAAAGAAATCACAGCGGAGTACTGCGCCGCGGGCTTCGTCCCCGTGGAAAAGGAGGACGGGACTTTCGGCGTCTGCGACCACGCGCTCACCGAGCGGACAGGCGTGAAGGAAGCCACCTGTCAGGCGGAGGGATACACGGGCGACCTGGTCTGCAGCAAATGCGGCGCCGTTCTGGAAACGGGCAGCGCCGTCGCGAAGACCGCCCATCATTACGTTGACGGAAAATGCACCGTCTGCGGCACGGACGACCCGGACTATGCGCCGGAGGGGCCGGACGGCCCCACCGTTCCGTCGGAGCCGGACGATACCACAAACCCGGGAACCGGCGATACCGACAGCCTGCCTGTGTGGATTTCCCTGTTTGCAGCGGGCGTCGCCCTGGCCGGGGCCGCGCTTTCCGGCAGGAAGAAACCATGCGGAAGGTAACCCCATAACCATCACCGCCAAAGCCCTGCGGCAGCGCCGCAGGGCTTTTTCCATGCGGCGGGGCTTGTCCGGCGGCCGTCTGCGCGCAAAGCCCGCTTTCCCCTGCGTGGGTAAGGGAGGGAAAGGGGGAAGGAAGAAGAGAAAAGGACAAAAAAGCCCTCCTGCCCCCTCTCCTGCCCTTGCCTTTTTCCCTCTCTTCCCTCTCTTCCCTCTCTTCCCTTCCCACCCTCCTCTCTCCTCTCTCCTCTCTCCTCTCCCCTCTTCCGCCCCGGCTCGTCCGGGAACGGGCCGTTTCATGTTCATATTATGCCGGCAGATTCCCTCATTCTAGACACCACGAGCCGGCATTCCATTTATCCGGGATGGACGCGTCCGACCTGCCCGGGAAGGCGCGCTGCCGGCGGAACGCGGGGCCAAGACGCGGGCATTGCCCTGTGCGCTGCCGGCGCCCGTCGGCCGGCTCCCCTGCCCGCCGGAAATGGACGGAAGCCCGCCGCGACTTTACCTCGAGGGAAACGGCGCCGCTTATGAAGGGAAGCAGGCGCGGCCTGAGGCGGGCGGAAAGCGGAGGCCGCGGAGCAGCCCGGAGGCCCGGAAAGCGGCTCAACAGGCGGCCGTGCAGGAAAAGTACAGGAAAAGTGCAGGAAAAGTACAGGAAAAGAATCCTGCCGGCAAAAAATCGCCCGGGCTCCGCCGCAGGCCGACGCTGATGGACAGGGCAGGAAGGCGTTAAAATCCCCGTTCCCAGAGCCTTCAGGGCTGGGCGCAGAGGACGTACGGGTGAAAAATTCCCCTGTTTTGCCGCGCGCCGGCCAAAACGCAAACAAAACGTTAACAACTCTGTGCTATAATAAGAAATCATCAGGGGGAGGCGGAACTCATGTTTAACATACTGGTGGTGGAGGACGACCGGGAACTGAACCGGACGGTTTGCTCTTATCTGAATCAAAACGGTTACGAGGCATGCGGATGCCTGAACGCGGGGGAAGCCTACGACGCCATGTACGGCGGGACCCTGTTCGATCTCATCCTTTCCGATATCATGATGCCCGGGGTGGACGGCTTTGAGTTTGCCAAAACCGTGCGGGAAGGGAATCCGGAGATTCCGATTCTGTTCATGACCACCAGGGACGATTTCGCGTCCAAACAGCGGGGGTTTCAGGCCGGCATTGACGACTACATGGTGAAGCCCCTTGATCTGGACGAGCTGCTTCTGCGGGTCGGGGCCCTGCTGCGCCGCGCCAAAATCGCCGCCGGCAAGAGGCTGACCGTCGGCAGCCTGACCCTGGATGCGCAGGAGCGCACCGCCTGTTTGAAGGGGGAGGAAATCCCCCTGACGGTGCGGGAATTCAATCTGATCTTCAAGCTGCTGTCCTACCCCAAAAAGGCTTTTACCCGTTCCCAGTTAATGGACGAATTTTGGGACAGCGCCTCCTCCTCCGGCCCCCGGGCAGTGGACGTGTATATAACCAAGCTGCGGGACAAGTTTTCCGGCTGCGACGATTTCGACATTGTGACGGTCCACGGCCTGGGCTATAAGGCGGTATTGAAATGAACGGAAAAGATAAGCGGCAGAAAAGCATCCGCTGGCTGCTCGCCCTGCGGCGGTATCTCCTCTTTTTCCTGCTGATGGCTTTTATCATCACCTGCTGCATGCTGCTCTTCCTGAGCGAGCTGGCGGAAACAACGGGCGTCGCCCTCACCCAGGACAAGATTGACTACGCGGCGAAAATCACCTTTGCAAACGTCCTGTTTCTGAGCCTGCTGTGCACCGTGATTGACGGCATCCGGCGCCGGCTGATGGTGGACCGGCCGGTGCGGAAAATTGTGGACGCGGCGCAGCGGATCATGAAGGGCGATTTTTCCGTGAGGATTCCGCCTCTTCGCCGGATGGACGATGCCGACGGCTTTGGCGTGATCGTGGAGTATTTCAACAAAATGGCGGAGGAGCTGTCCGGCATCGAGACGCTGCGGTCGGATTTCACCGCCAACGTATCCCACGAGCTGAAGACCCCCCTGGCGGTGATGCAGAATTACGGCGTCATGCTCCAGCGGCCGGATCTGCCGGAAGAAAAGCGGCTGGAATACGCCCGGGCCGTCACCGACGCCTCCCGCCGGCTTGCCGACCTGATCACCAAGATCTTAAAGCTCAACAAGCTGGAAAACCAGCAGATTTATCCGAAAGCGGAAGCCTTCAACCTGGGGGAACAGCTTTGTGAATGCCTGCTTGCCTTTGAGGGGGCCTGGGAAGACAAAGGGCTGGAAATCGAGACCGATATAGAGGAGGACGTGGTGGTAGACACGGACGCCGAGCTGCTTTCCCTAGTCTGGAGCAACCTGTTTTCCAACGCCGTCAAGTTTACGCAGCCGCAGGGGAAAATTTCCCTCTCCCTGAAATCGGAGGAAGACTCTGCGGTCGTGCGGGTGGCGGACACCGGCTGCGGCATCCCGCCGGAGGTGGGGCGGCATATCTTTGAAAAATTCTACCAGGGCGACCCCTCCCACGCCACACAGGGAAACGGCCTGGGCCTCGCCCTGGTAAAACGCGTGATGGAGATCGTCGGCGGGGAGATCTCCGTCAGCAGCGAGGCCGGAAAGGGCAGCGCCTTCACCGTCAAGCTCAGGAGGAAGCCGGATGAAACGCCTTAAAGCGGTTTTGAAAAAGCTGTTCTTTCTTCCTCCCCTGCCCACCGTTCTGATCGCCGTGCCTTCTTTCCTTTTCGTGTTTGTCATGCTTGGCTCAGGGGACCAGTCCGCCCTTTCCTACGCGGCGTATCTCCTCTCGGCCTACGCCTTGGTGATTACGGTCACGGGGATAACCGGCGTTGTGGAAGCGGCGCAGAATGGGTTTCGGGAATTACCGCTGGTCAAAAAGCTGCGCGGCACGGCCTTGGGGAGCCGTCTGCTCGGCGACGCCGTCTTCCGCTCGGAGGTGGCGCTGCACGGCGGGCTGCTCGCCAATCTCCTGTATGTGGCGCTGAACCTGTTTTCGGGTGCCCGGTACCGCTCCGCATGGTTCGCCGTCCTGGCATTTTATTATGCCCTGCTTTCGGTTATGCGCGCGGTGCTTGTCCGGTATGTCCGCCGCAGGCCGCTTGGAGAGGAGATCGCCTGCGAGCTACGGCGCTATCGGGCCTGCGGCATTATCCTGCTTGTGATGAACCAGGCGCTGGTTGGCATCACCGTCTATATGGTGACGCAGAACAGAGGGTTTTCCTATCCGGGGTTTTTGATTTATGCGATGGCACTGTATACGTTTTATATCACCATATCGGCGGCCGTCAACGTGGTTCGGTACCGCAAACGCGGCAGCCCCGTGATGTCGGCGGCCAAGGTCGTCAACCTGACCGCCGCGCTGGTTTCCATGCTCTCGCTGGAAACCGCCATGCTCGCCCGGTTCGGCGGGGACGAACCGGCGTTTCGCCGCCTTATGCTTGCGGCTTCCGGCGGGGCTGTCTGCGTCGTCGTCCTGACCATGGCGGTCTGCATGATCGTTCAATCGACACGCCGGCTGAAACGGCAGAAAAATAACATTTCGGAAACATAAGTTTATTCTTTTGAAAACAACCGCTCCTTATACTGTAAGCATCCGATACATCAGAAAGGAAGATTGGTCATGGAAAACGGCAAAGACACTTTCACCTATACCTACTCGGCAAAGCAGCAGCAGGAAATCCGGAATATCCGGGAAAAGTACCTGCCCAAAGAGGATAAAGAGGACAAGATGGAGCGGCTGCGGCGGCTGGACCGGAAATCTACGAAAAAAGGGGCGGCCGTCTCCCTTGCCGCAGGGATTGCCGGCTGCCTGCTGTTGGGGGTGGGCATGTGCTGCGCCATGGTCTGGAAGGGCGCGCTCTTTATCCCCGGCGTGGTCGTCGGGCTGGTCGGGATTGCCGTCGTGGCGGCGGCGTACCCGCTGTATTCCCGCATCACCCAAAAGGAACGGGAAAAGCTGGCCCCGCAAATCCTGAAGCTGGCGGACGAACTCTCCAAACCGGAATAAGAAAACAGACCGGACAGGGCTTCTCCTCCCCTGTCCGGTCTGTTTTCTTATTCCGCAGGCTCCCGGACGGCTGCCAAACCATGCTGACCGGTGACGGCTCAGCCAGGGCCAGCGCCGGCTTCTTTCGATTGCCAGGGCGGCCGTCGCCGACCCGCCGGTGCCGATGCCGGACGAGGCGGCCTCCCCCATCGCCACCCGCACGGAGGCTTTGGCGCAGGAGGGCATGGACCGTCCGATGCCGGGCCGGACCGCCTTTGTGATTGCGCACCGCCTCTCCACCGTAAAGAATGCCGGCTGCATCCTGGTGCTGGAGCAGGGCCGCCTCATCGAACGCGGGTCCCATGAACAGCTTGATGGCGGAAAAAGGCCGGTACATCCGCTGTATACCGGGAACGCGATGGGAGCGTGAAAATCGGGATGCCACAGCGCTCCTTCCATTTGCTTGGAAAAGGGGTATCCTGCGGGGAGGCGCACAAACCAGGGGACGCCCTGCCTCGGCAGGGCGTCCCCTTTGACTTGGTTGGCGTTTTGTTTTTACCGGCGGCCGTCTGCCCGCCGGCGAACGGACCGGCGGCAGAACAGGGCGGCGGCAGCTGTCAGGGCGGAGAGCGGCACAAGCGGGAGAAGACCCCGCACGCCGAGCGGTTCGCCCGTTGTGGGATTCTCATCGGAGGGTTTTGCGTCAGGCTCCGTGCCGGGCTCGGCGGCCTTCTTCAGTCCCTCGACAGCCTGCCGGAGAGCGGCAGCCGCCGCGTTGACCGCCTCCTGGTCGTTGACCGTGAGCTCGCCTTTCAGCAGCGCCTCCGCCTCCTCAACAGCCCGCTCCAGCGCTGCCACCGACGTCGCGGTGCAGCCCTCGGTGTCGGCCGCATCGGCCGCCTCCAAGGCTTCTTTCAGCCCGCTGAGGTCGGCG
>CAJFTG010000074.1 GCA_904419875.1 Candidatus Avimonas caecicola
AGGGTACACCCGTTCCCATCCCGAACACGGCAGTTAAGCTCACTTGCGCTGACAATACTTGGCTGGAAGCGGCCCGGGAAGATAAGCAGATGCCAACACTCAAAGCGTCTGGCCAATAGGCCGGGCGTTTTTATTTTGTCCCGTGTTTCGCCGTGCTTTGCGCCGTACCCTGCGCCCCCTTCGTCGCTCTTCCGCCCCTCTGCCCCTCCGCCCTCCTGTTCCCCCCTGCCTTCGCGGTTCCCCGCCCGGCAGCGGCGGAGGGCGCCGCCGGCGGACGAAAAAAAGTCCCCGCTCAGGGACAAAAAAGCCGCGGCGGACTAGCAACGGCCGGCGATCCATGCTATAATGGCCGGTGGAAAGGGACGTTCCGGGAAAAAACGCCGGCGTTTCCGCATCTGCGGCGGCGGAAGTCCGCCGTCCAACTTGTCACTGTGGAAAGGAAGGAAGACTATGGAGGCTTCGCTCAAACAGCGTTTGTCGATCGCGGCCGCCAAAATCCGCATGGGGGTCATCGAGGGAACGTTCAACGCCAAAAGCGGACATCCCGGCGGGTCGCTCTCGATTGCCGACACGCTGGCGTATCTCTATTTTAAGGAAATGAAGGTGGACCCGAAGGACCCCAAGGCGCCCGGCCGCGACCGGCTGGTGCTGTCCAAGGGCCACACGGCTCCCGCGCTGTACAGCGCGCTGGCCCTCAAGGGGTATTTTGCCTGGGACGAGATCCGGCAGCTGCGCCACACCGGCGCCATGCTCCAGGGCCATCCGGACATGAAGGGCACCCCCGGGGTGGATATGTCCACCGGCTCGCTGGGCCAGGGCATTTCGGCCGCCTGCGGCATGGCGCTGGCCGGCAAGCTGGACAACGCTGACTGGCGGGTGTACGCCATTCTGGGCGACGGCGAAATCGAGGAGGGCCAGGTCTGGGAGGCCGCCATGTTTGCCGCCCATAAAAAGCTGGACAACCTCTGCGTGGTGGTGGACAACAACGGCCTGCAGATCGACGGCCCGGTGGACGAGGTCAATTCCCCGTATCCGATTCCGGAGAAATTCGCCGCCTTCGGTTTCAACGTCATTGTGATCGACGGCCACGACCTCGACCAGATTGAGGCGGCGTTCGAGGCGGCCCGCGCCTGCAAGGGCAAGCCGACGGCGATCATCCAGCACAGCGTGAAGGGCAAGGGCGTTTCGTTTATGGAGAATCAGGTTTCCTGGCACGGCGCCGCCCCGAACAAGGAGCAGTACGACCAGGCGATGAAGGAGCTCGGCGAGGCGCTGGCCGCGCTGGAGGCGTAAGCCGCGGCCGGCACGCCCTTCTCCCTTTAGAAAGGATGGAAAATTTCATGGCTGACGTGATAAAAAAAGCAACCCGCGAGTCGTACGGCGAGGCGCTGGTCGAGCTGGCGAAGGATTACCCGAACCTGGTGGTGCTGGACGCCGACCTGGCGGCCGCGACCAAAACCGGCGCCTTCAAAAAGGCGTATCCCGACCGCTTTTTTGACTGCGGCATCGCGGAATCGAATATGATCGGCATTGCGGCCGGCCTGGCCGCCGCCGGCAAGCAGGTGTTCGCCTCCTCGTTCGCGATGTTCGCGGCCGGCCGCGCCTTTGAGCAGGTGCGCAACTCGGTCGGCTATCCCCACCTCAATGTGAAGATCGGCGCGACCCACGCGGGCATCTCGGTGGGCGAGGACGGCGCGACCCACCAGTGCTGCGAGGATATCGCCCTGATGCGCACCATCCCCGGCATGACCATCATCAACCCCGCGGACGATGTGGAGACCAAAAAGGCGATGCGCGCGGCAATGGAGATCGACGGCCCGGTGTATATGCGGTTCGGCCGCCTGGCCGCTCCGGTGCTTTTCGATTCGTCCTATCGCTTTGAAGTCGGTAAGGGCGTCGTCCTGACCGAAGGGACGGACGTGGCTATTATCGCCACCGGCCTGATGGTGTCCGAGGCGCTGGTCGCCGCCGCCCAGCTGCGCAGCGAGGGGATCGGGGCCCGGGTGATTAATATGGCCACCATCAAGCCGATCGACCGCGACATCATCGCCGCCGCGGCGAAGGAAACCGGCGTGCTCGTCACGGTGGAGGAGCACAGCATCCTCGGCGGACTTGGCAGCGCGGTGGCCGAAGTGGTGTGCGAGACGGTACCGGCGCCGGTGGTGCGCGTGGGCGTCAACGACGTGTTTGGCAAGTCCGGCCCGGCGGCGGAGCTGCTCAAGGTGTTCGGCCTTTGCGCGGAGAATATCACGGCGCGCGCGAAGGAAGCGCTGGCGCTTAAAAAATAACGGGCTTTGATGCAAAGGAAGGCCGCTCCCCAGGGAGCGGCCTTCCTTTTTGTATAAAGAAAACCGCTCGCTGGGAGCGGCCGGGGAGAGCCTGAGGCGGCAAGGCGGACAGGAAAGCTCCCTTTCGCCGGCGCCGCGTTCCAGGGGATTCCGGAAGGGGAAGAGCAGTACGATGCTGTACGGAAGCTGTAGGGAAGCTGTAGGGACAATTTGGAGAGGTGCAAGCATCGAGGCCGGGGGTTTGGAGCCGAGGGCGCTGCGTGGAACCAGCGGGCAGGAATGCAGGCCGCATGGCGGAACCCGTCGCCAACCGATGGGGGAACGATTCAGGCGGACAGCGGAGAGCCCCGGCCCGTTTCCGCGCGGCCGGCGGACCGCATTTGCACGTTTGCCATGTATGCGGGGAGCACCGGGCTTTGCCCGCTTGCGCAATATCCCCGGTTTCTGCCGGCGGATGGTTGTTTCCCCGCGTCTCCGCCGGCGCTTTGTACGGGGATATGACCGGCTATTCTTCCCCCAGCAGCACGCGGAGGGTCTCCTCCGGCTTGTTGAGGAAGCCGCGCGCCACCTGAAAATGGGCGGTCTGGCGGTAGGGCGTGAGCCGGGGCCCGTTTTCCCCGAATTCGTATACCTCCGACCCGGGGCAGGCGATCAGCAGGGGGGAATGGGTGGCGATTATCCACTGCGCCCCCTGGCCGGCGAGGGCGTGGATCCGGGCGAGCAGCGTCATCTGCCCGGTGGGGGACAGGGCCGCCTCCGGTTCGTCGAGCAGGTAGAGCCCTCCGCCCCGGAACCGGTTGCGTACCAGGGCCAGGAAGCTTTCCCCGTGGGACTGCTCATGCAGGCTCCGCCCTCCATACGCCCCGATGACCGGGGGCGAGCCGTCCCGCGGATTGGCGTCCAGCTCCTCAATCTTGGTGGCGACGTTGTAAAAGCTTTCCGCCCGCAGGAAGTAAGCGTCCCGCGGGGCAAGCGGGCTTTTTTCCAGCCGGACGGCGCGGTATAGCGGGGAATGGGAGTCCCGGGTGGAAAAACGGAAGCTGCGGCTCCCGCCCTCCGGATTCAGGCCGGAGGCGACGGCGGCCGCTTCCAGCAGGGTGGATTTTCCCGTTCCGTTTTCCCCCACGAAAAAGGTGACCGGCCGATGGAAGGCCAGGCCGCCGCACCGCACGGCGGGGAGGCCGCGCAGCCAGCCCTCCGGCAGGGCGCCGCGGTCGATGGTGATCCTGCGGATAAACAGCGGATTCAACCCCTCGCCTCCTTTGGCCCAGCCTACAGCATGCGGGTTTCATTGATAATCAGCTCGAAATTCATCCCCAGAAACGCGGCGGCGGACCGGCAGAGGGTCATGCGGGTGAGAAAGATTTCGAAATAGTCCATCACCGCGCAGATCGACGTGTCAATGCGGATGCACAGGGAGATGATCTTTTCCTCCCGGCTTACCGACAGGGAGGAATCCACCACCGCGTAGTTCACCCGGTCGTGGATGTCGAAGGCGTGCTCCTCGCTGCGCACGCGGGAGCGGCGCACGTCGCTTTTGTCTGCGAGGATCAGGGCCGCGCTCAGGGGGGTGACCGGCGCGGCGGTGCCCTCGTCGTGATTGCCGATGGCGGTCATCACGGCGGCCGCCTCCCGAACGTCCATCTGCAGCCCCCTGAGGATGTCGAACGCCAGCAAAGCGCCGGACATCGCGTGGTTGCTGCGGTTGATGGCGTTGCCGATGTCGTGCATATACCCGGCGATGCGGGCCAGCTCGCAGGTGCGCCCGTCGTAGCCCAGGGTTTCGAGCAGATCCCCCGCGTTTTTGGAGGTCAGCCCGGCATGGGCATAGCCGTGGTCGGTGAAGCCGAGCACCCCGAGGGCGTTGTTCCCTGCCTCAATCAGGGCGTTGACTTCGGCGTTATGGCGGATGTCGTCATAGGTGAGCATAAACTGCCGTTCCTGCCTTTCCGGTCATAGTCAAAGTAAGGGAGCCTAAGGGAGCCCGGGAGTCCCTTTTCTCCCGACAAGGGGCGGGCCCTCCCGCGCCGCACGGGCACGGCCGGCACGGGCAGACGGTACCCGCGCTTGCCGCCCGCCTGCCGAAGCGCACGGGCGCCCCGGACTGCCTCCGCCCCTTTGCGGGCTGCGGCTGCGGCCGGCTTCCGCATCCGGCCGTTCCGCTCCCGCCGCCCCCTTGGGAAGGGAGGGCGGGCCGGGACTTTTCCGGCGTGCGGGACGGCGGATCCGGGATTGTCCGGACGGAGGCCAAACGCCCATAGGCGGGCCCGGCGCCTCCCAATAAACCCAATAAACCCAAGGCCCTTTTGGCGGGGGGCTGCCGCGCCGGGCGGCGGAGGGAATTTCTTCATTCCGGTTTTCCGTCCCGCGCCCTCAGTATACCATAAAACGGCAGGAGAACCAACCCGTTTTCGGGAGCAGGGGACGGGACCGGCGGCTTTTCCTCCCGTTTTGGCGGCCCGGCCACGGGCGTTGGGCATTCTGCCCAACGCGGCGGGAGGGGGCGCGCCAAGGCCGGCTACTTTGGAGATTGACAAAATTGCAACAATCGCTTTATAATTATAAATCAGTGAACGAAGAACGCCATACAGGGACAGGGCGGCCGCCTCGGTGAAGGGGGGCGCCGCAGGCGGCGGGCGGAAGGCCCGCTGCGCGCCGGGAGCCGCCGCGGCTCCCCCTGTCCCGGCAGACCCGCGAGAAATGGAGTGAATGGCATGGGTTACACACTGGCACAAAAACTGATCAAGGCCCATCTGGTAGACGGCGACATGTCGAAGCCGGGCGGCGAGATCGGGCTGAAGATCGACCAGACGCTGACGCAGGACGCCACCGGCACAATGGCTTATCTCGAATTTGAGGCGATGGGCGTCCCCCGCGTCCGGACGGAACGCTCGGTCGCGTACATCGACCACAACACCCTGCAGACCGGCTTTGAAAACGCCGACGACCACCGGTACATCCAGACCGTGTGCAGGAAGCACGGCCTGTATTTCTCCCGCCCCGGCAACGGCATCTGCCATCAGGTGCACCTGGAGCGGTTCGGCATCCCCGGGAAAACCCTGATCGGTTCGGACAGCCACACCCCCACCGGCGGCGGCATCGGCATGCTCGCGTTCGGCGCGGGCGGGCTGGACGTGGCAGTCGCCATGGGCGGCGGCCCCTACTACATCTCCATGCCGAAGATGGTGCGGGTCAATCTGACCGGCCGTTTGCAGCCCTGGGTGGCGGCCAAGGACGTGATCCTGGAGGTGCTCCGCCTCCTCTCCGTCAAGGGCGGCGTGGGCAAGATCATCGAATACGGCGGCGAGGGCGTGAAGACCCTGTCGGTGCCGGAACGGGCCACCATCACCAATATGGGCGCCGAGCTGGGGGCTTCCACCTCCATCTTCCCCTCCGACGAGATAACCCGCGAATTCATGCGCGCCCAGGGCCGGGAGGCCGACTGGACCGCGCTGGCGCCGGACGACGACGCGGTGTACGACGAGGTGGTGGAGATTGATCTCTCCTCCCTGCGCCCGCTGGCGGCCTGCCCCCATTCCCCCGATGCGGTGAAGCCGGTGGAGGAGCTGAAGGGGATTGCGGTGGATCAGTGCTGCATCGGATCCTGCACCAACTCCTCGCTGATGGATATGCTCAAGGTGGCTGCGATCCTCAAGGGAAAGACGGTCCATCCCGCCGTATCCCTCTCGATTGCGCCCGGTTCCAAGCAGGTGTACAACATGCTGGCGGAAAACGGCGCGCTGGCCGACCTGATCGCGGCGGGCGCCCGCATTCTGGAATGCGCCTGCGGCCCCTGCATCGGCATGGGCCAGTCCCCGAATTCGGGGGGCGTGTCCCTGCGCACCTTCAACCGCAACTTTGAGGGCCGCTCCGGCACCGCTGACGCGCAGGTCTATCTTGTCAGCCCGGAAACCGCCGCGGCTTCGGCGCTGACCGGCGTATTCACCGACCCCCGCACCCTCGGGGAGCCGCCGGCCATTGAAATGCCTTCCCGCTTCCTCATCAACGACAATATGATCGTGCCCCCGGCCGACGAGGCCGACATGGACAAGGTGGAAATTGTCCGCGGCCCCAACATCAAGCCCTTCCCCAAAACCTCGCCGCTGCCGGAGACCATCGAGGCGCCGGTGCTGCTCAAGGTGGGGGACAACATCACCACCGACCATATCATGCCCGCCGGCGCGAAAATCCTCCCGCTGCGCTCCAACATCCCGGCGATTTCGGAGCACTGCTTCGTGCGCTGCGATCCGGAGTTCCCCGCCCGCTGCAAGGCGGCCGGCCGGGGCATCATTATCGGCGGCTCGAATTACGGGCAGGGGAGCTCCCGCGAGCACGCGGCCCTCGCGCCGCTGTATCTCGGCATCAAAGCCGTGATCGTCAAGTCCTTCGCCCGCATCCATGTGGCCAACCTCATCAACGCCGGCATTCTGCCCCTGACGTTTGAAAACGAAGCCGACTATGACCGCGTTTCCCTGGGCGACGAGCTATGCCTGCCGGATGTGCGGGGGCGGATTGCCCGGGGCGAGCCGGTGGTGCTGGAAAACAAAACGACCGGCGAGACGCTGCCCCTTGTTTCCGGCTTCTCGCCGCGCCAGGCGGCGATGCTGCTGGCCGGCGGCCTGCTGGATTATACCCGCGAGAGCAGGGCGTAGCCGCCGGGCGCGGGGTTCCCTTCAAAGCGGAGGAGCCGGTTCCGCCGCGCCGGCCCGCACAGTTTTTTAGGAAGGATCGCTATGGCTAGGAACGAACACATTTCCATGTCGGTGGTGCGCCGCCTGCCGCGGTACTACCGCTTCCTGTACGATCTCCGGGAAAACGGGATCACCCGCATCTCCTCCCGGGAGCTGAGCCAGCGCATGGGCCTGACCGCCTCTCAGATCCGGCAGGATCTCAACTGCTTCGGCGGCTTCGGCCAGCAGGGCTACGGGTATATGGTGGAGCAGCTCTATGAGGAGATCGGCCATATCCTCGGGATGGACCGGCTGTCCCCCACGGTGATGCTCGGAGCGGGCAATATGGGGCGGGCCATCGCCAACCATATGGATTTCGAACACCGCGGCATCCGCCTGGTCGGTGTGTTCGACGATTCCCCCCAGGTGACGGGGACGGTAATCCGGGGGATGACCGTCCGCCCGACCGAGGAGCTGGATGCTTTCTGCGAGCGGGAGCATCCCGAGGTAGCTATCCTCTGTATCCCCAAGGAGGCGGCGCCGGGCATTGTGGAAACCCTGGTCTGCCACGGCGTGCGGGGGTTCTGGAACTTCAGCCATTACGACATCAATTACCATTATCCGCAGGCGGTGGTGGAGAACGTGCATCTGGGCGACAGCCTGATGACCCTTTCCTACCAGCTCAAGACGCCGGACGCACAGGCGTAGCGCCGGGACAGGGCCGGGAAGATACAAGACCGGGGGCAGTGCAGGGCAAAGGGGACGTTTGTGCCCGCTGCCCGGCCTGCCCGTGTAAGACCAGAGGACCGGAGCGTTTTCCACGCTCCGGTCCTTTTTGGGGTGGAAAACCACCCGTTGGAGAACGGGGACGGAGGCGGGCCCGGGGTTCCCGCAAAAGGCGGGCGTATCCCGTTATACGGGACGATGCGGGACACGCGGAAGGCGAACGCGGGCGGATGGCCGGCAAAGCGTTTTCGGGACGGAAATATAGCGTCGAAGCCGGGGTTATGCCGCTGCGGAACCGACGGGGAACCGGCGGAAAAAGGGGGAGGCAACGGGAGAATGGCGAAGCAGCGGAACTCCTGCATAATCCCGTAACAGGTGACGGTTACGGGCGAGGCAGGCGGCTGGCTGTACGAAGTGAAGGGGCGGAAAGGGCGGGGGAGACGCCGCCCGATACGGCATACCCCCCGAACAGGCGGCCGTCATGGAGATCAAGGCCGCCGGGGAATCCGCCCGGCCGGAGGGAACGCCGCGCCGATAAAAGGAACCCGGGAGCCAACGCTCCCGGGTTCCCTTTATCGGCTGACGGGTCGGGCGGCGGCCGGGGCTCCACCGCACAGCCGCTGGTCAAAATGGCGGCTCAGTACGACGGCGGTGGAGGAAACCGCTTCGGCCTCCGGCCCCAGCTGCGAGGGCAGCACGGCCACCGGATGAACGCGGGTGATCAGCGACTGCCGGCTGATCTGTTCCGACAGCATGGAAAGCAGCAGCTCCGGCCGGTAGCGGAATTCACCGTATAACACAATGGCGTCCGGGTCAAAGAGATTGACCGCCGTGACCAGCCCGGCGGCAAGGTACCGGGCCTCGTACTCCAGGACTTCCCGGGAGGCGGAATCGCCGCGGTACGCGGCGTCCACCACGGAGGAATAACGGTCAAAGCCGAAGCGCCGTTTCAGAGCGTCCATCGTTGCGTATTGCTCCAGACAGCCGTGGTTCCCGCAGGCGCAGGGCGGGCCGTCCGGGTTCACGCTGATGTGGCCGATCTCCCCGGCGAACCCGCCGCAGCCCCGGAACACCCGCCCCTCGCGGATCAGGCAGGAGCCGATGCCGTGGGACATGATGACGAAAAGGACGTTGCGGTAAGCGTGAAGCCCCCCCGAAAGGTATTCCGTCATGGCAAAAAGCACCGCGTTGTTCTCCAGAAATACCGGCAGGGAGAATTCCCGGCGAAACCGGGAAACGATCGGCAGATGGTGGAAAAGGGGTAAATTGGGCGGGGTCAGGATCACGCCCTCCCGGTAGTCCAGCGGTCCCGGGCTGCTGATCCCGATGCCGGCCACCCTGGAAAAAGGGATTTGCAGCTGCGCCAATTCCTCCCGGATGGTCCGGCAAGCCCAGCCCACCGCCTCGTCGGCGGTGGAGAACCGGCCGGTTCTCTCCTGGGTGCAGCGAACAAGCGTCCCCTTCAGATCGGTGACCAGCACCTGGAGCCGTTTGCGGTGGAGGCTGACCCCCACGGCATACCGGTAATCCGCAACGATGTCCAGCAGGATGGGCCGGCGGCCCTTTTCGGAATCCGCCGTTCCGATTTCCCGCAGCTGGCCCTGCGCAATCAGGTCGTTGGTAATCATGGTGACCGCCGCCTTGGACATGCCGGTTTCCTTGGCCAGCTGGGCGCGGGAGACCGGCTGCCGGCGGATGCGGTTGAGCAGAAGGGCGCGGTTGTCGCTGCGCAGGGTATTGGCGTTGGAGCCGTTGGTTTTCATGGGAACGCCCCTTTCCGCGGAGGGAAAGGCCCTCCGCCTGAAAAACATTGTATGGTTTTTTCCCGGAATTGTAAAGAAAGAACTTGAAAATCCCCGCGGAGTACGCTACAATGCAAGAGATAGTTCAATGAATGAACAAATTCAAGGGGGCGGGGCCGCCGTGCCGCGGGAAACGCTGACGGTTTTCCAGAAGGGGTTCAACTATTCGCAGGACGGGCCGGGCAACCGTCTGATTTATCACCTGCAGGGCTGCAATATGGCGTGCCGCTGGTGCGCAAACCCCGAGGGGATGCCGGCCCGCCCGCCGCTGATGGCGGTCAAGTCCCCGCTGCTGGACGCCGTGTGCCCGCACGGCGCGGTGCGGGACGGCGTGCTGGACCGCGCACTCTGCCGCGGCTGCGTTGGCCGGGAGTGCGTGACGGTGCACAAAAACGACGGCCTGGTCTGCCGGGGGGAAACCGTCGCGGTGCAAAAACTGGCGGACGAGGCCGACCGCAGCCGGGGGATGTTTTTTGACGGCGGCGGGGTTACCCTCACCGGCGGGGAACCGACCTGCCAGTTTGACGGGGTGCGGGCGCTTCTGACCGAGCTGAAGGCGCGGGGGATTTCCACCGCCGTGGAAACCAACGGCACCCATCCCGGCCTGCCGTCGCTCTTTCCCCTGATCGACACCCTTATCATGGACTTCAAACACCCCGACGATCAAATGCATAAGGCGTTTACCGGCGTGGGGAACGGCCTCATCCGGCAAAACGTCCGCCGCGCCGTGCGGGCGCATCCCCGCGTCCAGCTGCGGGTGCCGCTGATCGGCGGCTTCAACGTGGGGGAGGCGGAGCTGGAAGGCTTCCTTGCGTTTTTCAAAGGGCTGAAGGCGGAAGGGCCGGCCGGCGCAGACTTCACCCTGGAGTTCCTGCGGTATCACGAGTTTGGCAAGCCGAAATGGGGGCAGTGCGGCCTGGAATACCGCATGGAGAACGGCGCGGTCCCCGCCGCGTGGGTCGGACGGTATGAGGAGGCGTTCCGCCGGGCCGGGTTTGCCGTTGTCCGCACATGATGCAAGAGCGCCGTACCGGCGGAAAGGATGAACAGCATGGCAAACGAAAAAGCGGCGTATGATGCCGCCGCCATCACGCGCAGGGCCAAGGACCTCTTCCGGGAGGAGCGGGCCCTCCGGCGGATGGACGGCTGGTTTTACGTCAAGGAAATCATGCGGGAGGGCGAGAGGGAATACGCCGCCCTTCCCTTGGAGCTCCGCACGGCGCATACGCTGCGGCGGGTGCTGCGCGATATCCCCCTCTCGATCAGCGAAAACGCCGTGTTCGCAGGCACCCAGCGGGACGCGTTTGCCCGCACCTACGCGCTGATTAATCCCGCCTTCAAGGTGGAGGAATTTTCAGGCTATTGCGACCCGACCGGCGTGTTCGGGGACATCGAGCCCAACGGGGAGATCACCCCGGAGCGGATTGCGTCCCTGCGGGACTATAATAAAAACAGCGCGTATGTGCGCACCCTGGACGCGGCCTATCGGGAGGCGGAGGAATATACCGCCGAAGTGGCCTTTTTCGTGGAACAGGTGACCGGCCATGTGATCCCGGATTTCCGCTTCGCCCTTGCCAACGGGGTGGACGCTTTGACCGCACGGCTGGATGAGCGGCTGGAAAGGGAAGCCGACCCGGAAAAGCGGGTCAATTTCGAGGCGATGAAGGTCGCGCTGGATGGGGTGAAGCTCCTTGCCGCGCGGTACGCCGGTCTGGCGGAGGAGCAGATGGCGGCGGCGTCCCCCGCCCGCCGCGCCGAGCTGGCGCGGATGGCCGCCGCCCTGCGCAAGGTGCCGGCCGGGGGCGCGGATACGCTGTACGAGGCCATCCAGTCCTTCCTGCTGCTCTGGCAGGTGATGTGTGTGGAACAGACGCCCAATCCCTTCGCCCTGTCGGTGGGCAACGCCGACCGGATTTTTGAGCCTTACCGCGCGAAGGAAGGGCTGGACCGGGAGACGGCCGCCGCCCTGTTCAAGCATTTCCTGGTGTTTTTCAACGTCGGGGACCGGAGCTGGGCCATCTCCCAGAACGTGCTGCTCGGCGGGCGGGACCGGGAGGGCCGCGACCTGACCAACGAGATGACCTTTGCCATCCTCGACGCCTACTACGATATGAACCTGCCGCAGCCCATCCTGTCGGTGAAGCTGCACCGCGGCACGCCGGACGCCCTGTACGCCGGCCTCGGCCGGTTTTTCTTCACCCCCGGCTGCCTGACGCCCTCGCTCTTCAACGACGAGTCGGTGTTCGCTATCCTGGAGGAAAACGGCTTCGACCCGGCCGATTGGGAGGATTACGCGGTCGCCGGCTGCCAGGAGCCGCTGATCATGGGCCGGGACAACGGCAACACCACCAACAGCTGGCTCAACCTGCCGAAAATCCTGGAGCTGACCCTGAACGGCGGCCGCTCCACCCTGACTGGCAGGAAGATCGGCCCGCCGGTGGAAATTGACGACCCGCTGGCGCTGCTGAAACAGGTGCGGGAACGGTTTTACGAACGGGTTGACTGGTTTGCGGACCGGATGGCGGAGGCCGCCAACAACGCCTCCCGCGCGGTGGCCTGCCTGCCGGTGCCCTTCCTGAGCGCGTTTATGGGCGGGCTGGAAACCGGGTACGACATGCGGGATACCCGGCATCAGGGCACCAAATATAACGCTTCCGGCTGCCTCATCCACGGGCTGTCGGTGATTGCGGATTCCTTCGTCGCCATCGACTGCCTGCTCGCACAGCGCCCGGCGGAGGCGGGGCACCTTCTCGGGGCGCTGCGGGACAATTTCCGGCACGACGAGGAGCTGCGCCAATTCCTCCTCTCCTGCCCGAAGTTCGGCAACAACGATCCCGCGGCGGACGGGGAGGCCCGCGCGGTGGCGGACCGCATTTCGGATCTGGTGCATTCCAAAAAGAATTATCTGGGCAACAGCTTCCGGGCCGATTGGAGCACCCCGTCCACCCATCTGCTCTACGGCTACTGGGTGGGCGCCACGCCAGACGGCCGCCCGGCGCGGGAGATGCTCAATTACGGCGTGGACCCCTTCTATGGGGATGCGCAGTCCGGGCTTGGCTTCCGCACCCTGTCCATGCAGAAGCTCCCGTTTCACAAGATGGACGGCGGCTATGCCTCCCATTTCGGGATAAACCCCCACTATTTCCGCGGCGCCACCGATGAGGAGAAGGGGCTGGAATTCCGCAGCCGGGTGATCCGGCCCCTGTTCTTTAACGAGCGGCAGGAGGGGCTGTCCCCGTTTTACCTCTATGTCAATGTCACCACGCCCGACCTGCTCCGCAAGGTGCTGGCCGAGCCGAAGAAATATGCTCCCAGCGGGGTGTATATCATGCGCATCCACGGCACCTTCGTGAATTTCCTCGACCTGTCCCCCGCCATTCAGAGCGACATCATCCGCCGGCTGGACCCCTGTTCCACCTCCCTGTAGGCGGGCGGGGAAGGCGGCGGCCTTCTCCCGCTTCCCTGCGGGAGAAGGCATCATTGTGAGAAAGGACGGCTGCCCATGCGTGTAATCGGCCTGGAT
>CAJFTG010000075.1 GCA_904419875.1 Candidatus Avimonas caecicola
CTGCTCCGGCGCGCAGCCCCTCTTCTTTCTGGATTATATCGCCTGCGGGAAAAACGTGCCGGAAAGAATTGCATCGATCGTGGCCGGCGTGGCGGAGGGCTGCGTGCAGGCTGGCTGTGCGCTGATCGGGGGGGAGACCGCCGAGATGCCCGGTTTCTATCCGGCGGAGGAATACGACCTGGCCGGCTTCTGCGTTGGGCTGGCGGACAAGGATAAAATTGTGGATGCCTCCCGGGTGCGGGAGGGGGACGCGTTGATCGGCGTGGCTTCCAGCGGCGTACATTCCAACGGATTCTCCCTGGTGCGCAAGGTGTTCGATGTTTCGGAGAAAACCCTTTCCGTTTATTATGACGAGCTTGGCTCCACGTTGGGCGAGGCGCTGCTTACCCCGACAAGAATTTATGTCAAGCCAATCCTCGCCCTGATTCGGCAGGTGGGCATCCATGGCGTTTCCCACATTACCGGCGGCGGCTATTATGAAAATATCCCGCGTATGCTGCCCGAAGGGATGCAGGCGGTCATCGAGAAGAAAAACGTGCCGGTTCTGCCGGTCTTCGATCTGATCCAAAAGGTGGGCGGCATTCCGGAGCGCGACATGTTCAATACCTTCAACATGGGCACCGGCCTGTGTATTGCGGTGGCTGCCGACAAAGCGGACGAGGCGCTCCGCGTTCTGGAGGCGGCAGGGGAGAAGGCTGTGCTTCTTGGACAGGTCGCCAAGGGCGATGAAGGGGTGGTTTTGTGCTGAATGTCGTCGTCCTGGTATCCGGCGGCGGAACCAATCTCCAGGCGCTGCTGGACGCGCAGGAGGCGGGGGAACTGCGGGGCGGGCGGATCGTCCGGGTTATTTCTTCCGCCCCCGGCGCTTATGCCCTGGAGCGGGCGGCCAGGCACAATGTCCCCGCCTCGGTGGTGGACCGTAAGTCCTATGCCGGCGCCACGGATTTCGACGCCGCGCTGCTGGCAGAGCTGAGAGAGGCGCGGGCGGATCTGGTGGTGCTGGCGGGTTTCCTCTGTATCCTGGGGAAGGAAATTGTCCAGACCTATGCCAACCGTATTCTCAACGTTCATCCTTCGCTGATTCCCGCTTTCTGCGGGAAGGGCTTTTACGGGCTGCGTGTACACAAGGCGGCGCTGGATTACGGGGTCAAGGTGACCGGCGCGACCGTCCATTTTGTGAATGAAATCCCGGACGGCGGCGCGATCATCCTGCAGAAAGCGGTGCCTGTCCAGCCGCAGGATACGCCCGAAACCCTTCAGCTTCGGGTGATGCGTCAGGCGGAATGGGAACTGCTTCCGAAGGCGGTCTCCCTGTTCTGCCAGGGAAAGATCCGTCTGGAAGGCAACAAGGCGTTTGTCGACGGGCAGGAAGCCGCCGAATAAAATGCGCCGACCGGGCGCATGAGGAGTGGCAGGAGAGAGCAGGAAAGGGCACAGGAAAGGAATGGTTATCGCAATGCAGACAAGGAAACTTAGGGACGAGCTTTCGGCGACATCCTATCCCGGCCGGGGAATTATCCTGGGAAAAAGCGGGGACGGAAAAGCGCTGGTAATCGCCTATTTCATCATGGGCCGGAGTGAAAACAGCCGCAACCGCGTTTTTGTGGAGGATGGCGCCGGCATCAAGACCCGGGCGTTTGACGAGAGCCGGATGGTCGACCCGTCGCTGATTATCTATGCGCCGGTCCGGGTGCTGGGAGATGCGACGGTGGTCACCAACGGCGACCAGACCGACACGGTCGTGGAGTTCATGGAGCAGGGCAAGAGCTTTGAGGACGCCCTCCGCACCCGTACCTTCGAGCCGGACGGCCCGAATTTCACCCCCCGCATTTCCGGGTTGGCGGAGCCGAAGCATGACCGTTACCGCCTTTCAATTCTGAAAGCCGCGGATGGAGACCCCTCTTCGGTTCGGCGGTATTTCTACGAATACGAAACGCCGCTCGCGGGACAGGGTCACTTCATCCATACCTATCAGGGGGACGGAAATCCTCTGCCCTCTTTTGAAGGGGAACCGGTGCCGCTGGCGCTGGAGGGAGACATCGACGCCTTTACGGCGGCGGTGTGGGACAGCCTGGACGGGGATAACCGGGTGTCTCTGTTCACCCGGTATATCAAGATCGACACCGGGGAAACGGAAACCCGCATCATCAATAAAAACCAGTAAAACTGGGATGATCAGCTTCAAAGCTTCAACAGGGAAAGGAAGGTTTACCATGGCAAACGAGCTGATGCTTAAATACGGCTGCAATCCGAATCAGACGCCGTCCCGCATCTTCATGCAGGGGGACGGCGAACTGCCTATTGAAGTGCTCAACGGCCGTCCGGGATACATTAACTTTCTGGACGCCTTCAACAGCTGGCAGCTGGTGAAGGAGCTGAAGGCGGCCACCGGCCTGCCTGCGGCCGCTTCCTTCAAGCATGTGAGTCCGGCGGGCGCGGCGCTCGGCATTCCGCTGTCCGACGTGCTCAAGAAGATTTATTTTGTGGAGGATCTGGAGCTCTCTCCGATCGCCTGCGCCTATGCCCGTGCGCGCGGCGCCGACCGGATGTCCTCTTACGGCGACTGGGTCGCCCTTTCCGACGAGTGCGACAGGCAGACAGCCTTCCTGCTGGCCCGCGAGGTTTCGGACGGCATTATCGCCCCCGGCTATACTCCGGAGGCGCTGGAGATTCTGAAGGGCAAGCGGCGGGGAACCTACAATATCGTGAAGATCGACCCGGATTACGTCCCCGCCCCGGTGGAGCGCAAGGACGTGTTCGGCATCACCTTTGAGCAGGGCCGCAACAGTCTGGCCATCGACAACACGATGCTGGAAAACGTGGTGACCGCCCGCCGCGCCATCCCCGACGCGGCAAAGCAGGATTTGGTGCTGGCCCTCATCACCCTCAAGTATACCCAGTCCAATTCGGTCTGTTATGTCAAGGGGGGGCAGGTCATCGGGGTCGGCGCCGGACAGCAGAGCCGTATCCACTGCACCCGTCTGGCGGGCAATAAGGCGGATATCTGGTACCTCCGCCAGCACCCGCAGGTGCTGGCCCTGCCCTTCCGGGAGGATATCCGCCGTCCGGACCGGGACAACACCATCGACGTGTACATTTCGGACGACTACATGGACGTGCTGGCGGACGGGATGTGGCAGCAGTTCTTTACCACCCGGCCGGAGCCTTTGACCCGTGAGGAAAAGCGTGCGTGGCTGGACACGCTGGACGGGGTTTCCCTGGGGTCTGACGCCTTCTTCCCGTTTGGCGACAACATCGAACGCGCCCACCGCAGCGGCGTCGCCTACATCGCGGAGCCGGGCGGCTCCATCCGGGACGATCATGTTATCGACACCTGCAATAAGTATGGAATGGCAATGGCCTTTACAGGCATCCGCCTGTTCCATCACTAAAATCGCGCCGGCGGGGCCCGTCGGGGAAACGGAGCTTATCATGGAGAAAATGGACATTCTGGTGGTCGGCGGCGGCGGCCGAGAGCACGCGATCCTTCGCAAGCTGGCGGAAAGCCCCCGCTGCGGAAGGCTGTACTGTGCGCCCGGAAACGGCGGTATTTCGCGCGACGCGGAATGCTTTGACGTAAAAGCGGACGATATCGACGGCATGGTGGAACTGGCGAAAAAGCTGGCGGTAGACCTCGTTTTCGTCGCCCCGGACGACCCGCTGGTGGCGGGGATGGCGGACGCCCTGGAAGCGGAAGGGATCGCCGCCTTCGGCCCGCGGAAAAACGCCGCCATTCTGGAAGGCAGCAAGGTGTTTTCCAAGCACTTGATGAAAAAATACGGCATTCCCACCGCCGGATACGAGGTGTTTGACCAGCCGCAGGAGGCCCTGGCGTATATCCGCCGGCAGAATACCTATCCGGCGGTCATCAAGGCGGACGGTCTGGCACTGGGCAAGGGGGTTATCCTCTGCGATACCTATGAGGAAGCGTGCGATGCCGTCAAAAGCATTATGGAGGACCGGATTTTCGGCGCGTCCGGCAGCCGGGTGGTGGTGGAAGAATTCCTCACCGGGCCGGAGGTATCGGTCCTGGCCTTTACGGACGGCAAAACCATCCGCCCGATGGTGTCCGCCAAGGACCATAAGCGGGCCTTCGACGGGGATATGGGCCCTAACACCGGAGGAATGGGTACGGTCAGCCCCAATCCGTATTATGACGAGGAAGCCGCCGCTTTCTGCATGGAAAAGATCTTTCGCCCGACCGTTGCGGCGATGGCGGCGGAGGGGCGCCCCTTCAAAGGCTGCCTCTTTTTCGGTCTGATGCTCACCCCGAACGGGCCGAAGGTGATCGAATACAATTGCCGTTTCGGCGACCCGGAAGCACAGGTGGTGCTGCCCCGGCTGAAAACCGACCTGATCGATATTCTCTGCGCCATCCGGGATGAACGGCTGGACGAACTTTCGATCGATTGGTCGGACGAGGCGTGCGCCTGCGTGGTGATGGCCTCTGGCGGGTATCCCGCTTCCTACAAGAAGGGGCTGCCGATCAGCGGCCTGAATCCGCAGGGACAGCGGAGCGACGCGGTGATTTATCATGCCGGCACCCGGTATGAGGACGGGAAATTTCTCACCAACGGAGGCCGGGTACTCGGGGTGACCGCTCTGGCGGACAGCCTGGATGCGGCGCTCGACCGGGCGTACGACGCGGTGGAGCAGATCTGTTTTCAGGACGCGCATTACCGCAAGGATATCGGCCGTCCGGCGGCAAAAGGCGAGCGACGGCTTTGATGCCGGCAGCGGGACGCACGGACCGCCGCGCTACGCGCGAAGGGGAATAAACCGGAAAACGCGGTTTTGAGCCTGTGGAACGTAAAATGCAGGCCCGTCGTACCCCGGCGTGCGGTTTTTCAAAGGGCGCTGCAGAAAAGTTTTTGCAGCGCCCTTTTTGCCGCTTTTCTCTTTGCTTAGTGCTGTCCATATTTTGGGACTGTGCATATTTTTAGACCGTCCACGCTCCGTAGACCGAAGTCGAGAGGGCGTGGGTTGCGTGAGCTTCCCGGTTGTTTTATACTGTGCCTATCGCACCGCCGCTATATATTTTCTCGCGGCTGCGGGAAAGGAGGCTTCCCCTGAATGGAAAGCCGGAAGATCGGACAATTTATCGCCGCTTTACGAAAAGAGCGGGGTTTTACCCAACAGGAACTGGCAGACCGGCTGGGCGTGACCAACAAAGCCGTGTCCAAATGGGAGCGGGGGGATGGCCTGCCGGACGTTTCGCTGATGACCGGCCTGGCGGACGCGCTGGGGATCACGGTGGACGAGCTCCTTCGCGGAGAACGCCGGCCGCCCGTGCCGGAAGAAGCGCCCGCTTCGGACGGTGAAGCGCCGCCGGTTCCGCTTGCGCATCTGCCGCGGCGGCCGGATGGGAATATGCCGCATTTTGGAGCCGGGGAGGGACCGGCGGACGAACCTACCCGGATCATCGAATATCCTGTTCAGAGCAGCGGCACGGGGATGCCGGGGGAAGAGGAGGGCGAACCGGACGGCGGCGGGGAAGAGCCCTTTTATCGCCGCCCTTGGTTTTTGCCTGCTGTCATTGGCACTGCCGCCGCCGTCCTGCTGCTTCTCCTTGTGGGAATTTTCTGGATGGGGAAGCGCGTGGCACAGACGGACGGGAAAGCAGCAGAAAGCGGCGCCTCCTCTACTGATCCGGGCTATCATACAACGGCCGCCGATTCCACGGCGGCGACCTCTTCGGCAACAGCCTCGACGGCGGCGACAACCTCCGCCAGCCATACGACAACAACGAGCACCGCTGCAACGCAATCCACTACAACGCCGACGGTTCCGACTACGCCACAACCGCCCGCCAATCCCGCCCTTCCGGGGACGGGGGAAGTTCCGCAGGCAAAGCATGCGATCCTTTTCAACGCGACCGAAGGGCGGATCCTTTACGGCTATGGGTATGAGGAGCGCTGCTACCCCGCCAGTCTGACCAAGCTGCTGACGGCGATCGTCGTACTGGAAAACGCCGATGAAGACGCCGTATTTACCGTAGGAGACGAAATTCTTCTGGTTCGGGAGGATTCCAGCATTGCCTATCTGGAGCAGGGCCAGCGGATGAAACGGGATGTTCTGCTGCACGCCCTTCTGTTGGATTCGGGAAACGACGCGGCCTATGTCCTGGCGGCGGGGATCGGGAGGGAGAAGGCGGGAGACCCCTCCCTTTCCGCTGAGGAGGCGGTGGAGGCTTTCTGCTCCCTGATGAACCGGAAGGCGGCGGAGATCGGGGCGAAGTCCAGCCATTTTGTCAATCCGGATGGTTTTCACAACCCGGAACACTATACCACGCCGATGGATATTCTGACCATTTCCCGCTACGCCTACAGCCTGCCGGAAATCCGGAGCACCGTTTCAGAAAGCTATATCTACGACCGATTCGAAACCGGCGAGGAAAAGACCTGGTGGAACACCAACCTTCTGGTCCGTTATGACGACAGCCACCAGTACGCGGGCGCCACGGGGCTGAAAACCGGCTATACCGACGAGGCGGGGGACTGCGTGGTGGCGACGGCGGAACGCAACGGCGTGACCCTGTTTGCGGTCGTTCTCGACGCCCCTTCGGATGCGGCCCGCTGGGAGGATGCGGCCGCCATGCTGGATGCCGGCTTTTCCCTTTCGTAGGGCTCCCTCCGGCTGCCCAAACACAATACGGCAGGAGAGGGGGGACAGGTCCCCCCTCTCCTGCCGTATTGTGTTGCTTTGGAACTCCCCGGCTTTGGCGGCGGAGGAATCCCGTAGAAAAACGTTGACTAAAAGTTTCAAGCGAAACGGATTGCCAGAAAAACTGGCAGATCAGCAGAATGGGCAGAAATATTTGTTCAGCAGGGAAACGGCCCGTTTCCGGGCGGCAGGGCGCCAGATGCAAGTGACAAAATGCCTCAATGCGCGTCTTTAAACGCCGGCCGGTAAAAGCCCCTTTTTAGGGCTTTTACCGGCTTAGCCGGCGGTTATGACTCCTCAAGGACCACGGACTGCATTCCAATCCGCTCAAACCGTTCGTTTACCAGCGTTTTCTCGTAGGATACCGTTCCGGCGGATTCGTATGGGTCGTTAAAATAATAGGAGTCCTCGTCATATCCCACGAGCACCAGGCAGTGTTCGGGAGACAGCCAGGTAAATTGCTCCTCCCTGCCGTTCAGCCTCCACTGCATCCCCTGTTTGAAGGGCTGCATCCGGATGCTGGCCCACACCAGCGCCGGCGTGCCCCGGTCGATATACCGGCTGCACAGCTCCTCCAGGGAAGTGCCGGTCGTATCCAGCGCCTGTACCGGCTCTTTCGCTTCTTTGAGCCAGTCGTTGAGCGCCCGGGTGATCACCGGCGCGTAGCAGCCCAGCCCGGTCGTCTCATAGGGGCTGCCGATGAAGGCTTCTGCCGGCGAAACATTGACAAGCTGTCCCTCTTCATACCAGAACCCGGAACAGGGCAGGCAGCGGTCGATCCACTCGTACACATTCACATCCAACCCGTAATACCTCAGCAGCATCACGGCGCTGACGGCCTCGCATCCGCTGGGCAGCACCTCTTCCTGACTGAGATAGGGAACGGAGAGGAGCACGGTGTCGCCCCGGCCGGTTCCGTTTGTTTTCCCTTCCGACCGATGGGCCACCGTCGCCTTCGGCGAATCGGAAAGCGCCTGGGTATCCTGTGTCAAAGTAAAATACAGCAGCAGGGACGCGCACACTACGGCGGCCGCAAGAAGCATCCAGAAGCCCGTCCGCAGCAGTTTTTTCCATTCCGTAAGCGTCAACCCCTTCCAAACGGAAATCGCTCTTAGTATTTTCATCGGGTGCGGTTTTTTTCTTCCAGAACGAACCATACCCCACCATTATTCCAGATCCAGCACAATTTTTTGGCCGTCGTCCGTCTGTACCAGAACGCGGGAAGCATCCGGGCTCAGCATAAGGCGCGAAGAATCCATTCCGGCTTTATAGATAAGATGGCGATTCACCAGCACCCCGTTTTCCAGCTGCGCCATGTAGACGTTTCTGTCCATCTTTTCCCATTCCCAGGACTCGTAATCTTCCGCGTAAGCCGTATAGGCCGTGTAGGCGATATACTGCTTTCCTTCCCAGGCGATCGTGTCCACAGACTTCGTAAACGGCAGATAGGAGCCCAATTCGTTCATGGCGGGTATATCCACGACGCCTGCGTCCTCCTCCAAAAGCGGGTCGGCGAACGTCTCGTCCGGATAAACAGCCTTATCCACCCAGTAAAGGGTATGGTAGAGGTTAAACAGCAGGTTGTCCTGCGGGTCAAACATCAGCCAAAAGGCGGAAGAGGGGAGAAGGAGCGACGCCTCAAGGAAACACCCATCCCGCCATTGGCCGAGACGAACCCGTGGAGAACCGTAATCCTCCGATTCCTTATACAAGGAGAAGATCAGGGAATCGCTGTTGCTGCCGACATCCCAAACATGGCTGAGCTGGGGGATAAAGGCGGCTTGAAGGGCGCGGCTTCCGGGTTTATACAGAACGACCGTTTCACTTCCCGGGAAGGCAGACCAGACCGCCAGCCTTTCTCCGTTTCTCGACCAGCAAAACATAAGCCCCGCAGAGGACTGTGCGGACGAAATTCCGTTTCCGCCGTACTCAGTCCATGCAATGTCCAGGCCCTGTGGATAAAACGTATCCTGTTCCAGTGTGACAAGGTCGCAGGACACGAACCGGCCTTTGGCTTCCTCGGTGGGAAAATAGCCGTAAACAAGATAGCGGCCCCCGGGGGCCAGTGCGGCAAAAAACAGCCCGTCTGAAGAAAAGGTATACAGTGTTTCGTAAAAGCCGGTTTCGCAGTCAACCCGGATTACCGTGATTGAACGCGCATCGTTTTCCGCCAGTATCAGGAGCTTTTCCGGTTCCTGTTCGTCCCAGGCGCAGTCGATTTCGACCGCGCCGTCAAGCATGTCGGCTGTTTCGATCGCGGATATTTTCCTGACCCGCAGCTTCAGGTCTTCCGGCGGGGTGGACGTATCCTGCGGGGCGGAGGGATCCAGAATCACGGTTTTGGAGGAGAACAGCCCGCCGCATCCGCTCAAAAGCAGACAGGCGGCGAGAAGGAGGCTGAGAAGACCTCGTCCGCAGACAGAGGAAAGCCGGCGAAACCGGCCGATGCCCGCCGCTTTTTTCATATCGGCTCCGCCTCCTTTCCCTCAGGGGTATCCTTCCAGCAAGGGAGGGCGACCGTCACGGTGACCGATTCGTTCAGCCGGCTTTGAAACCGTATCTCGCCCCCGTGTTCCTCCACGATTTTCCGACAGATGCTCAGCCCGAGGCCGGAGCTGCCTCTTTCGCGGGAGAGCTGCTTGTCCACGCGGAAAAAAGGCGTCCCCAGGCGTGCCAGCTGGTCCGGTGGAATCCCGTCCCCGGCATTTTCAACCGACAGGAACACCTGCTGTTCCGAGGAGTCGATTACAACGGCGATCGGCGTATTTTCCCGCCCGTACTTGATGGCATTGTCCAGCAGGTTGATCAACAGCTCGCGAAGCCGGCTCTCCTGGCCGCGCACGCACTGCCTCTCTCTTCCCGAAAGGGCGAACGAGTTTCCGTAGCGTCTGGCCTTCAGGGACATGGCTTCACATACGGAGACGGCGAGCGCCGGAAGGTCCACTTTGACAAAGGGGAGTTTCTGGTCGAGGGACGCCATCTCCAGCAGGCGGACCACCATTTCGTGCAGCCGGCGGCTTTCCGCCTCGATATGGCCGACGGCTTTTCGGTAGAAGATCTCATCCTGCCGGGCATCCGTCTCAAGCAGCCGTGCATATCCCTGGATGGTGGTCAGCGGGGTTTTCAGTTCGTGGGTAACGTTGTTGAAAAACGTGCGGTCGTATTCGTAGAGGCTGCGGATATGCTCGGCATCCTCCTGGATATGCAGAAACTGGTTGTTGATTTTCTGCAGCATCTGATGATAGTTTTCCGCCAGCTCCCCAATTTCATCCCGCCGCTTGGACAGCCGTTCCACCCCGGCGGAGACGCTTCCTCCGTCCTGCGTACCGATGCGGCGGGAAACGGCATGCGAATCCCGCGCCAAAAGCTGGACCGGCCGGACCACACGGTTGGCCGAAAGCTGCACCAGAAAAAAGGTGAGGGTCATAACCGTAAGCGTGACCGCAAAAATCAGCCGCTCGATCCGCGCCCCCTGAGCCCGCAGCTCGCTGTAATCCGAATAAAAGCGGAGGATCCCCACCGCGTTGTCCTCAATCACCATGGGGCAGGAGAAATAGACGGAAAGCTTGTTCCCGGCGCCGTATTCGATGCGATAGGAGGGGCTGCCCGCCTGTGCGTTGAGCAGGTCTTCCCCGGAAGGGACGGAGGACAGGGCGGAGGAAAATTCCGCTCCGTCCAAATACACGCCGTCCATCGTGTAGGCGGCGACTTCCCGTCCGGTGGCGCGCTGCAGCTGCGCAAGCAGTTCCGGGACGATCGCCTGAAACCCCTCCTCCTCGTTGTTCTGCTTGTTCAGCATCAGCAGTTGCAGCGTATATATTTCCGCGTTCGGGAGGATGCCGCGCATTTCCTCTTCAATGCGGTTTTCATTGTCGGTGTGAATCTGAAGAATCACCAGCAGGTTGATCGCCGTCAGCCCCGCCGCAAAGAGGACAAACAGCTGCAGCGTCAGCTTCAGGCGGATCCCTATGCGGACGGTGCGACCCTTTCTTTTCTCCACGCGTTCCCTTCTTTCGGAGGCTATAAGGCCGGGGCTTTGTAACCGGGGGCGCCTCCTGTGGGGTTTGTATTTTCACAGGTGGTTTCCCCGCCGGAAAGAAGCATACCGCACGGATGTCACAAAGTTGTGTCGGGTTTGCAAAAAGTTATGACGGCAAATACTTATAGCCCACCCCGAACACGGTTTGTATTTGTTCCGCGAGGTCCAGCTTTTTCCTCAGTCGTTGGATGTGCGTGTCCACCGTGCGGGAATCCCCGAGATAATCGTATCCCCACACCTGTTCCAACAGGAGATCCCGCGTAAACACCTGATGCGGATGCTCCAGCAGATACAGCAGCAGGTCGTATTCCCGCGGGGTGAGTTCCGCCTTCCGGCCGTGACACCAAACAAGGCGTTCCCCCGTATTCACCCGCAGAGGCGGAGCCGTCAGGATGTTTTCCTGTTTCTCCTTCTGTTGTCGGATTTTTCCGATCCGGCGGAGAATGGCCTTGACGCGCACCACAACCTCCCGCAGCTCGAAAGGCTTGGTGATGTAATCGTCCGCTCCGGCCTCCAGCCCCTCCACCTTGTCGTCCATATGCGAACGGGCGGTAAGCATAATAATGGGAAGGTTGTATTGTTCCGTAATTTTCCGGCACAGGTCGATCCCGCTCCCGTCCGGCAGCATCCAGTCCAAAATCAGCAGATCGGGCCGGCAGGCCGCAAACATCCGCAGCCCTTCTGCAGCGGTATACGCCACCTGAACCGTATAGCCCTCCTGGCGCAGACCATAAAAAAGCAGGTCGGCGATCGGCCTTTCGTCTTCGATAATCCCTATGGAATACTCTTCCATAATCCCCTCCGAAAATGCTTTTATGAACCTTTTCCCTAAATATTCTACTCTACTATCCCCGGAAAATCAAATGATCATAAGGGATTCTCGACAGGAACGCCGGATTTGCCGCTTTCCATCTTGAAAAGAGAGGCTGTAGGTGCTATAATTCCTCTGTTCTGTAAACAGACCCGAAGACAGGATGAAAACCGGAGGGCGGGAGGAATGTCGTCGCACCGGCATTCCGCCTTCGGTTCCGTCGCAAAACCGCGGCATCGGGAAAAGCTGCGGGAGTGCTGGGGAGGACTGCAAGGAAATGACCGATTGGAACGATTTGTCCCCGCAACAGAAGCGAATGCGGAAAATCCGGCCCGGACAAGTGCTTGTCCTGGGCTTTCTTTGCGTTGTACTGATCGGGGCGCTGCTGCTGACCCTTCCGTTCGCCACGGTGGACAGGGACAGCCTGGGCTTTCTGGACGCCCTGTTCACAGCGACCTCGGCGGTCTGTGTGACCGGCCTGGTCGTGGTGAATACCGGGGTTACCTTTTCACTGTTCGGCCAGGTGGTGATTCTCGTCCTTATCCAGATCGGCGGCCTTGGCTTTATGACCATCACCTCGCTGCTGTTCATGATGGTGGGGAAGCGGATTTCGCTGAAGGAACGCCTGGTGATTCAGGAGTCGTACAATTTGGATTCCATTCAGGGAGTGGTGCGCCTGGTGCGCAACGCCCTTCTGGTTACCTTTGTCGCGGAAGGGATCGGGGCGGTGATCCTCTCCCTGCGGTTTATTCCGGAATTTGGTCCCGCCCGCGGGATTTATCATGCGGTGTTTCTGGCTGTGTCCGCCTTCTGCAACGCCGGCTTTGACGCCCTCGGGCAGGAGAATTCGCTGGAGAACTACATTGCCGACCCGGTTGTCAATCTGGTGATCATGCTGCTGATTACCGTGGGCGGCCTGGGATTTTCCGTCATCCTGGATATTCTGAAAAAGCGGCGGTTCAGCAAACTGATGCTGCACAGCCGGATTGTGCTGATGGTATCGGGGATTCTGTTCGTATCCTGCGCGGTGCTGATCGGCTTGCTGGAATGGAACAACCCGGCCACGCTGGGCAGGCCGGGGCTGGACGCGCCTCAGAAGGTGCTGGCCGCCTGTTTCCAGTCGGTGACGCTGCGAACCGCCGGTTTTGACACCATCGGGCAGGGGGGGCTTACGCCGGCCGGCAATTTGGTCAGCATTATCTATATGTTCATCGGCGCGTCCCCGGCGTCAACCGGCGGCGGTATCAAAACCACCACGCTTTTTGTCGTGCTGCTTTCGGTGGGCTGCATGATCCG
>CAJFTG010000076.1 GCA_904419875.1 Candidatus Avimonas caecicola
AGTGGTCAACATTGATAATGGATATGGCGCCGGGTATATTGCCACTCAGATTAATCGGCTGGGGTGCAGGGAATAAGCAGAATGGAGGGAATATGAGAAAATTATTATACTTTGAGTGCAATAGTGGAATCAGCGGGGATATGACGGTGGCAGCGCTTTTGGATTTGGGCGCGGATCAGGAAAAACTGAAGGCTGCTCTGGACAGTCTGCCGGTCAAAGGATTTCGCTATGAGATAAAGCGGGTGAAGAAAGCCGGGCTGGATGCCTGTGATTTTTCTGTTATTTTGGGTGCAGATCATGAGAATCACGACCACGATATGGCCTATCTCCATGGTCCTGCGGGGGAGGTCCATATCCATGAACATACGGATTCTGACCACAGTCATGACCATTCCCATGAGTGCCATGGGCAGGAGCATACCGGGCATGATCATGAGCATACAGACCATCCGCATGGGCATTCCCATGGCCATGGAGACGAAGGCCGCGGACATGAACATAAACATGAACACCGAAATTTGAATGATATTTTGCATATCATATCGCATGCGGATCTGACGCCGGGGGCGCGCAGCCTGGCGGAGCGGATTTTTATGATTTTGGGGAGGGCGGAGGCCAAGGCCCATGGCGTGGGCCTGGAAGAAGTTCATTTCCATGAAGTGGGAGCTGTGGATTCCATCGTGGATATTGTCGCGGCAGCGGTCTGTCTGGACAATCTGGGAATCCGGGAAACGGTTGTGCCGGTTTTGTGCGAGGGAACGGGAACCGTCCGCTGTCAGCATGGTATTCTGCCGGTTCCTGTGCCTGCGACGGCCAATATTGTGGAAGAATCCGGCCTGAAGATGCAGATTATGGATATGAAAGGAGAGTTTGTGACCCCCACAGGGGCAGCGATTGCAGCCGCAGTGAAGACAGAAGACAGACTTCCGGAAGCCTTTTGCATTAAAAAGATCGGTTTGGGAGCCGGGAAGCGGTCCTATGAACGGCCGAGCCTTCTGCGCGTGATGATTTTGGAGGCAGAGGAAAGGACGCAGAAGGACCGTATTTTGAAATTGGAAACCAATGTGGATGACTGCACAGGGGAAAACCTGGGATATGTGATGGAACGCCTGATGCAGGCGGGAGCCAGAGATGTTCACTATACCCCCGTGTACATGAAAAAGAACCGTCCGGCGTATCAGATCAATGTGATTTGTGACAGAGAGCATGTCTCGGAAATGGAAGCCATTTTGTTCGCAGAGACGACTACCATAGGAATCCGCCGTGCGGAGATGGAGAGAACAGTTTTAAAAAGGGAAATGCTGACCGTGGAAACCGCGTTTGGAAAGGCACTGGTGAAGGTGTGCCGGACAATGGATGGAAAGACAAACTATTATCCGGAATATGAAAGCGTCGCACAGCTTTGTCGGGAACATGGGGTGCCATTTGGCGAGATGTACCGCACGGTCCTGAAATCTGTTTCTGACGGGCAGACTGCTTAAAAGAAAACGGCGGCATGCAAAGAGCAAAGAAAAGGCGAGGAGTGATCTTCGTCTGTATAGAGGGAGAAGAGAATGAAACGAGACATGGAAAACAGCGGCTGGAAAGAGAAACTGCAGAACCTGCAATCGCAGCTTTTGACCGATACGAAGAACGCCGTCGGCGTGGCATTTTCCGGGGGCGTAGACAGCAGCCTTTTGCTGAAAATTGCGTGTGAATGTGCAAAAAAGAATGGCACGAAGGTTACGGCATTTATGATGCAGACCGAACTGCTGCCCATCGGCGACGTGGATGTGGCCAGACAGGTGGCAGAGGAGGCAGGGGCCGAGCTTTTCATTTTGTCAACGGACGTACTTAAGGAGGCCGGGATCTCCAACAATCCGACGGACCGCTGCTATCTCTGCAAGAAAACCATTTTTGCCAAAATGAAAGCGGAGGCAGAAAAAAGGGGGATTTCGGCGGAGGCTTCCACCGTCAATCCATACGCGGGAACCATAGGAGGCCGGACATGCGAATCATACGCGGTGTATCGCCGGATCGCTTTCCTGACAAAGGCATGCCGCGAAAGCATGGTCATGTTCCCGATTGGCGGATGATCCACGGCGGAAATTGCGGAGCGCCAGAGCACAAGCGAAGACGCCGTTCGTCAGCGATTATTTTCAGCCAGGCAAAACGTGAAAAAAGAGGGAAAGAAAACAATGGAAACCCGCCGGCGTTCCGCGCCCTGCGGGATGCGGCGGGGGCTCCTCCCCGGCCGCCGTGCCGTTAACTGGGCAGGCAAACGTGCTCCGCGCCTTCATTTGCTGTTTACAAGGCGGCTTCTTCGGCAAGCGGAAAAGGCGGCCCGGCTTTCCGCCGGACCGCCTTGCTCGTGCAAGCGGCGTCATGCGAGGGGCCCGCGCCGCCTCCGCCTATTCCGCATACATGCCGATGCCGTATCTCCGGCAGACCTGCTCATGCTCCGCGTAGGTTTTGGAGTAGTAGGTGGTGGTGGAACCGTCCGAATTGTAGGCGGTTGCGAAGAAATAATAGCCCTCCATATCCTCCGACGGGTTGAGCACAGCGTCAATGGCGTCCATCCCCGGGTTGTTGATCGGGCCGACCGGCAATCCGTTGCGCTTATAGGTGTCGTAGTCCAGGTTTTCGACCTCCTGCCCGGCGGCGGGCGGGTACAGCGCGTTGATATACCGCCGGGTGGAGTCGCATTCCAGCCGGGGATAAACGGCGGGATTGTTCAGCCGGTTGCGGAGCACCGCTGCAACCTTGTGCATATCCTCGAAATTGTCCGCTTCCCACTGCACGATCGACGCCAGGATGACCACCTCATCCAGGGTCATTCCCTGCGCCTTGGCTTTGATCGAGGTCGGGGTGCTGTCCCCGTCCTCACCCACCACGGATTTTTCCACCCGGTTGTTAAAGGCGGAGAGGAATTTCTTCACCACCGTTTCCCCGGAGCTTTCCAGATAAAAGTCGTACGTGTCGGGGAAAATATAACCCTCCAGCACCTCCAGGCGGCCGTCGTAATCTTCGCCGGTGGGGATTTCCGAAAGGAAGGGATAGCTGCCTTCCTCGTACACGCTCTCCATGGCGGAATAAAATTCGCTGACGGTGCAGACATTGTTTTCTTCCAACTTCTCCGCAATCTCCTTCACCGTCATCCCTTCGGGGAAGGTGAGGCGGATTTCCTCCCGCTTGTTGGACTTGAGGACGTTGATGATGGTCTCATAGCCCATATCGGCCGAGAGCGCTACCTCATCCTGCGGCATGAATTGGCCGTCCGCCTGGGTCAGCTTGCAGTAAAGCCGGAAGATCAGGGGCTGGTCGATGACGCCGGCCTCCTTGAGTATCCTGGCAACCGTCCCGGTATCCTCGCAGTCCTCTTCGGTCAGCGTGACCGGCACCTTGGTGTCGGATTTGTTCAGCCCGGTCAGGTCCAGCACGCCCGCCACCACGAAATACGCCAGGATGCCGGACGCCGCCAGCACCAGCACCGCATAAAGGATCCCCCGCACACAGCCCCAGGTCGTCTTTGCCCGGGGGTCGGCGGCCTTTTTCCGGCCGGAGGGCTTCCGGACTCTTTGCCCTTCCGCCACCGGCTCCCCCGCCTCGCCTGCCTGTTTCGCCTCTTCGGGCAGAGGCGCCTGCTCGTCGGCAGCCTCTGCCTCCGGCGGGAGCAGCCCCTCCCGGGCAGCCGCTGCCTCCTCTCCGGAAGCGGACACCCCGGCCGCGGCCTGCGCCGGCGGAGCCGGGACGGCCGGCGAGGCTTCGCCGGCCGTCGCCTGTGCCTTGTCTCCGGCGTCTGCGGGCCTGACCGGCGCCGGCGCCGTTTCCGCGGGGGAAACGGGTTCGTCGTCCAGGTTCAGCTCCAGCCGGAAGCCGGAAACCTTGCTCCGGCGCTCCTCTTTCAGACGGTCCTGCGTCTGCCTGTCCACCTGCAGCATCTGCCGGGCCAATTCCTCTTCCTTGCGGCGGACTTCCTTTTCCGCCTCAATGTCCTTTAAAATCTTGTCCAAATCCTCGCTCATGGTCGTCACACTCCTAGGCAGCGGCCGCTCCTCAGCGAACGGTGCGGCGCAGATAGCGGTCGGTCACCAGCAGTTCCACCGGCCGGTCAAAACGGCCGTGAGGGAGTTTGCGCCGGATACACTCGCTGTAACAAATGCCGATCATATAACCGCCGAACCCGGCGAGGAAACGGTCGTAATACCCTTTTCCGTAGCCGAGCCGGTATCCTCTCCAATCATAACACAGAGCGGGCACCAGACACAAGCCGTTTGTGAAATCCGTCGCTTTTTGACAGACGTCCGGCTTTGGCTCCAGCACGCCGAAGGAACCGGGTTCGAGCTGCTCCCATCCGGTAATATAATAAAACTCCATATCCCGCGTGCCGGGGACGCAGCGGGGAACCGCCACCCTTTTTCCGTCGGCCAGCGCGCGCAGGATGATCTCCCGCGTGTCCACCTCGATGGCGGTGGACACGTAGGTGAGCAGCTGCCGGCAGCGCTTATACTGCCACAGGGCGGTCACCCGCGCAAAGATCTGCCGGTCGCGCTGCGCCTTCTGCTGCGGCGGCATCCGGCGGCGGAGCGCCTTATAATGCTCTCTCAGCGAGGCCTTGATCGGCCGAATATCCCCTACCGGCATTGCATGGCCGCCTTCAGCTTCGCCGCCCGTTCCGGGGAAACCATCTCCTCGACGATGCGCAGACCGAATTCGATCGCTGCGCCCGGCCCCCTGGCCGTAATCAGCCGGCCATCCGCCTCCACCGGCCGGTCGGAAAGAATCGCCCCTTCCAGCTCCTGCTCAAAGCCGGGGAAGCAGACCGCCCGCCTGCCTTTCAGCATGCCGCGGTGCCCCAGGATGGAGGGCGCCGCACAGATGGCGAAAATCCAGCCGCCCCGCTTTTCCGTCTGGTCCAGCGCCGCCTGCACCACCGGCGAGCGCTCGAGGTTCAGGGTGCCCGGCATCCCGCCGGGAAGGACGACCGCCTCGGAGGAAGCCGGGTCAAATTCCGCGTCGGGCACGTCCGCCGCCACGGCGATGCCGTGCGCCCCCCGGATCACCGGCCCGCCGATGCCGACGGTGACCACTTCCAGTTCCGCCCGCCGCAGGATATCCACCACGGCAAGCGCCTCGATCTCTTCAAAGCCCGCCGCCAAAAACACCGCAATCATTGCTATCCGTCCTTTCTCGGAAGGCGGCTCTCCCGCCGCCCGCATCCGCTGTCCTTCCGGGCTCGCCGGGCCTTGCCGCGGCCGCACCGGCGATATCGCCCTTTTCTCAATCCAGGGCCAGGCCCATATAGGGCCGGTCCTGCGCCGCCGTGCCGAACAGCGCCCGCGCCGCGCCGGTGAGCGGGCAGAGCCAGCCGAAGGGCTCGCCTGCCTCGCCTGCCTCCGCCGGACGCCGCCGGCGGATTTTCACCGGGCCGGCGGTCCTCCCCTGCGCCGCCCGCAGGGCCGCCGCGGCCAGCAGCGCCTCCTGCGCCGGCCCTGCCGCGACCCACTCCCGAAAAAAGAGCGGGCCCGAGGAGCCGCCGCGGGCGGGAAGCTCCCCCGCCGCATAAAAGCCCTCTCCCCCCATCCAGAGGGAGCCGGCAACGGAAAGGCTCACGATTTCTGCCGGCCACCGCACCCAGGCCGGGCGGCCCTTCAGCGCGGCGTCCCGGAAAGCGGCGGCGTTTTCCGCCGCCGGATGCCGGCCGTCCGGAGCGGCGGAAGGGGGGATGGCCCGCCCGGGAAATCCCGCTGCTCCCCTTCCTTCCGGCAGAACCGCCGTGTCCTCCACCGTCATAAAATAGGGCCAGTAGCCGAAGCGCTCATAGTAAACGGCCAGGCCCGGCTCCGCCGGCCGGAGAAAGAGCGCAGCAGCCCCTTCCCCTTTGGCCAGGACGTGAGCCCGGCGGAGCAGCGAGCCGAACCGCCCCGCCCCCCGGAAGGAGGGCAGCGTCGCCGCCGCGAACACATACCGCAGCGGCAGCATCCTGCTTTCCCTGCTTTCCCTGCTTCCCCTGCTCTCTTGGCCTTCTTTGTTCTCCCTGTCCTCCCTGTCCTCCCTGTTTTCCCCCATCACCAGCTCCGCCGGCAGCAGGAAGGCCATGGTCACCGCCCGGTTTCCCTCGCGGCCCACCAGGCACCAGCCCGGCCGGAACAGCCGGCCGAGGAACAGGTCCACCGTTTCCGCCGTGTCGCCGGGGAAACAGGAAAGCCAGATTTCCTTAACCGCCGGGCGGTCCCGTTCGGCGGCATACGCGATCTCCACCGGACCCCTCCCGTCAGGAACGCTCGGTCCCCAGGTACTTTTCCAGAATCCGCGCCGGATGGTAGCTTTTTTTCGCCCGGCGCAGCCCTTCGATGCCCAGATCGTTTTCCCGGTTGATGAGCGGGTAACGTCCCATTATCTCGCGGGCGGCGAACTCCCGGTTGATGACCGCATATGCGGCGGCATAGTCCGGGAGCGCCTTTTCCACATGGATGTCAAACACCTCGCGGTTGATGGGGGAGCCCATGGTCATGGCGACCACCCGGCCGCCGTCGCCGCCGACCCGGATCAGCCCGCCCTTCAGCGAAAGGGCTTCCCGGTTGCGCAGGGCTTCCCGGATGGCGCAGTTTTCGTTCTTCAGGCCGGGATCCTCGCAGTTGCCCCGCAGGCGGCACCATTCCCGCGTCATTTCGATCACCTCGTCGGTATTCTGCGGGGTGATCGGCTCGTACCGCCAGTCGTAGGCGGCGGAAAACCCGGCGATATGGTTGCGCTTCGCGTGGTATTTTTTCCCGGCGAGGTTCACCAGGTCCTCGGTGTTGTACAGGTAATCAAAATCGTTGGGGGACGGTTCCCACTCAAACACGCCGGGGAACCATCCGTCGATGCGGTCCTTCATTTCCCCGTCCGCGCCGAACAGGAGAAGGGTTTCTCCCCGCTCATGCTCCCATTCCCGCAGAAAGGCGATGTTTTCCCGCAGATTCCCGCCTGCCGGCAGGAGATAGACCGGTTCCGTATCGCCGGAGCGGGCGAAAACGGTGTCGCCCAGCCGGGCAATCTGGTTGTGATAATACTTCCGCCACATGAAAATTGTGGTGAAGGATAGCTCGCAGGCCCGATAATCCGCGGCGCGCAGGATAGGGGCCGCCCAGGCGGCGTCCTCCAGCGTCGGTTCCCGGAAAGCAAGGCTTTGCGCTGTGTCCAGCATATTGTCAGTCCTTTTCTGTCAATTGAATCAGCCGGCCGGTGATTTCCTCTTCCGGCAGGGGCTCCTCCTCCCGGGCGCAGGGCACAACCTCCCAGCCCAGCCGCCGCGCTGCGTACAGCGCGGTCTCCCGGCACCGGAGCAGATAAGCCCTGTCCCGCTCGTGGATGTCCTTGCGGCTCTCATCCCCCGCGTACCGCCGGGACAGCAGCCGCTGGGACACCGCGGGGGGCATATCCAGAAAAATGACGCGGGAGGGCCGCGGCAGGCCGAGCCGGCCGTACTCGTATTCCTCCAGCCAGGCGAGATACCCGTCCCATTCGGCCTCAGGGAGCTTGGCCATCTGATGGATGGCATTGGAGGTGGTGTACCGCGCGGCCAAGATCAGCCGGCCGGCGCGGTAGTCCTCCTCCCAGAAGCGCTTATAGCTGGCGTAGCGGTCCACCGCGTAAAAGGAGGAAGCGGCATAGGCGTTCACCGCATCCGGCGTTCCGCCGAACTCCCCGGCCAGATACATCTTCACCAGCGTGGAAGACGGCTCCTTGTAATCGGGGAAACAGATTCGTTTATAGCTTGTCCCGCGATTGTCCAGATACTCGCATAAACGGTCGAGCTGCGTGCTTTTCCCGCTGCCGTCCAGCCCGTCAATTACGATCAGCCGGCCCATGCGCATCCCTCTTCCTCAGACATTGTCCGTTTTCTCTGCCGTTTTGCCTTCGGCGGCCCGCGCCGCCCGCTCCCGCATCACGCGGTATTTTTCCCGCACCTCGCCGGCGTTCCGGCAGGACATTTTCCCCTCCGGGCAGGGGCCGTTCAGACAGGAGGGGCCGGCCTTGCGGAACAGGGAGGGCGCCGCCTCCAGACAAAGGGCGAGCATCCGGTCCGCCAGCTCCCGGATCTCCCACTGCGCCCGGTTGCAGCAGCGGTGGGCGAAAAAATTGTGCAGGCTGCGGGCGTTCATGGTGACGATCATCTTCGTGGTGCAGGCGTTGGGCAGGACGAAGCGCGCGTCCTCAATCGCCTTCTTTTCCGCGGCGCGCAGGGCGGCCTTTTCCTCCATCCCCTGCGCGCGGAAGGCCGCCGCGTGCTTTTCCCGAAGCAGCTCGGTCAACCGCTCGTAATGCCGCTGATCCTCCTCCATCGCACGCAGATATTCCTCCTCCGCCTCGGGAATCGCCTGGATCTCCGGCGGGAGGACAAATTCAAAATGCCCCTCCCGGACATACCGCTGGCTCTGCACGCTGAAGGAGGCGATGCGGTGCCGGGTGATCTGCGCCAGAAGCGAACGGGAAACGCCCTCAATCCCAAAGGTGAAGGAAGCATGCTCAATGGGGCTTTCATGGCCGATTTCGGTAAGCATATCCACAAAAGCGGCGGTTTTCTCCTCGCTCAGACCCTCCAGCACGGTATCGATGGAGGCGGGGGAATAGCAGAGCTTGGCCGCGGCCGCTACGGTGCGTTCCGGCATGGGCGTGTGGGCGAGCAGCGTCACTTTCAGCATGGTAGGCATTCCCCCGTCAAAATCGCGTTGTGTACGGCGGTACCCCGCCGAAGAAACTGCATACAAAAGTTAGTATACCAGAAGTCGCCCGGTACTTCAATCACTTTCCGCGCGATTTGTCTGTGCGCTCCGTCCGGTCGCTCCGGGAGCGCGCCGGTTTTTCTCTTCCCGCCCCTTCCACCCCTTCCACCCCTTCCCGCCTTTATCCCTGCCGCGGCCTGTCGCCGCCTTTCGGCGCGGGGACGGGACGGCGAAACAGCAGGCGCCCAACCCACCGGCCCAACCGGCGGGCGGACCGGCTCCTGCAAAGGCCGGTGGCCGGCCAGCGCCCCGCACGCCGTGAGGCGGAAGATTCCGTCCGCGGCGTCCCCCGCCCAAAAGGCAACCGTCGGCGGCGTTCATAGGGGGGATTGATCAGGGGTCGTCTCCTGTTCGCCGCCGTTTTGCCCGCTGCCGGTAGGCGGGGCCTGCTTGCGGTTTGCCGGCATGGCTGGAAATTCCGCTGCCATCCGCTGCCACCCACAGCCACCCGCTGCCACCCGCTGCCAACGGAAAACGGAGAGGGCGGCTCCGTCCCTCTCCGTCTTTGTCTCCTGTCGTTTATGCCGTGTGCTTTCCCGTGCTATTCTGTGCTATTCAGTGCAGCCCTGTGCAATTCTGCGCTATCCTGTGTTTTCCTGTAATTCCTGCCTGTCTGTACAGTCCAGCCCGGTCCTTCCGCGCCTTCCGTGCCCTTATTCCGCCGCCGTGGTGCCGGAGGTGTCCGCGGCAGTCGACGCGGTCGTTCCGGCCGTGGTGGTGGTTTCCGGCGCCGTCACGGTCCCGGACTGGAGGATGGTGAGCGCCGCTTTGAGCTGCGGGTCGTCCTGGTCGGTCAGAAAAGCGAAGCGGCTCTCCTCCTCCGCGGTCAGGGTTACCGTCTGGTCCGGGCGGATCCCTTTGCCCTCGATTTCGCCGCCTTCCAAGAGGGCAAGGCTGGCTACCGACAGCTTGATGGCCGACCCATCCGAGGCGACGCTGAAAAACTCCTGAATTTTGCCGCGTCCCTTGGTCGCCGTCCCTACCACGCTGGTCTTTTGAAATTCCTGCAAAACGCCGGCAAAAAGCTCCGCCTCCCCCGCCGTCTGCGCGTTGACCAGGGTAACGGTGGGTTTCGTCAGGTCATGGGTGCCGCTGGATTCCAACCCGGTTTTGGTGCCGTCCGATTCGATGCGCCGGGCGTAGGTCCCGCGCGGCAGGAGCATGGCGATCATTTTCTCCGCGGCCTCCAGCACGCCTCCCTCGTTATACCGCAGGTCAAACACATAGCTCTGCGCGCCCTCGTCCGCCAGGGTGCTCAGCGCTTCGCTGAACTGGTCGGGCGTGTTGCTGTAAAAAGCGCGGATGCGCACATAACCGGTGGTCCCGACCATCCAGCTTTCCACCGTGGTCGCCGTGTACGGGCTGGGAGACAGCTCGAACGCCATGGATTCCTCCCCCCGCTGGACGGAAATCAGCAGCTTTTCGCCCGAGGCCAGCCGCCCGCTGACCTGCGCATAGGTGGCCGCCGCCCCATCCAGAGCGGTGATCACATCCCCCTTCTGCACGCCCGCCTTGTCCGCAGAGGATTCCGGATGCACGGCGGAAATGACCACGCTGCCGTCATCCTGTTCCGCCACCTCCAGCCCCAGGCCATTGAGGCTGCCGGCCAGCCTGTCCTTTTCCACAGCGTATTCGTCGGCGGTCAGGTATTCCGCATAGGGGTCGCCGATCCCGCTGAGGTATCCCTTGGCCAGAGAGGTGCGCAGCTCCTCCTCGCTGATCTTTCCCACATAGTGCTGGCGGATAACCTTGTCCACCTCGGTGATATACTCGTACATTTTCTGGCGCTGGTCGACATTGACCAGCTTGGTGTTGAACTGACGCATGGCCACCACCATGGTGACCGAAACGGTCAGCGCCATAAATACAATGATCAGCGCAATCGCCGCGCCGACGGAAATTTTCTTATTCACGGGCAAACCTCATTCCCGAACCCCGGCTATTTCGGCGTGAGCCAAGCCGTCGGAGTCCTGTGATTCCGCCCCCGTTTCCGGATGGGGCGGGCGCCGCGAAGCCGCGGCACAGGCGGCCGTCCATGCGGAAGCCGTCCTAACCCAGTATACCAAGGAAAGAAGGATGCGGCAAGCCTTTTCGCCGCCGCACCCTTCCCGTATCCAATCGCGGGCCGCCCGGACGCCGCCTGCCTGCGTGTCCGGACCGCCGGCGGACCCGTCCGGCTCAGAGCTGGACGTATCCGTTTTTAATAGGATCCACAGCGACGCCGTTCACCCGCACCTCAAAATGGAGATGGGGCCCCGTCACATTGCCGGAATCGCCGGCACGGCCGATTACGGTCTGCCCTTTCGTTACCGTCTGGCCGACCGACACCCCTACATAGGAGCAGTGGGCATACAGCGTGGAAATCCGGTTGCCGTTGGCGTCCAGCCCATGGTCGATAATCACATGATAACCGTACCCGCCGCCCCACCAGTTACTCGCATTGGCGTAGATGACCACGCCGTCGTCCGCCGCGACAATGTTCTCGCCGTAAACCGGAATCGGGCCGTTGGCAATGTCAATTCCCTTGTGGAGCTTACCCCAGCGGTAACCGTAGCCGGAAGACATGGCGCGCACGGTCGGGACCGGCCAGGCCATCGTCCCACCTCCATAGGAGCCGGAAGAACTGCTCGAATTCTCCTCAATGATCCGCTGGATTTCCGCTTCGAGCGCTTCCTCTTCCTCGGCCGTCTGCGCTATATCCTGCTGATAACTGCCGATCTGGCTCTCCAGCTCCGACCTGGCCTTGTTGGCCTGGGCGTACAAGGCGTCCAGGTCCGCCTTCTTGGCGTCCGCCTCCGCCTTGAGCGCCTCCGCCTCCTCCAGCTGCTTCGACACGTCGGTCTTTTCCGCGTTCAGCGCTTCCTTTTGCGCGTCGATTTCCTGCAGGGCGGCCTCGGTCTCATCCATCAGGCGCTGGTCGTTTTCGGCCACCGTTTCCATCATCTTGGACTTAATCAGGTAGTCGGTATAGCTCTCGGTGTCCAGCAGCATCTGGAAGCCGCTCATATTCCCCGTCTTCGAGATCGCCCGCAGACGCTGCTGCAGCTCTTCGTACTGGACGGCAATCTCCGCCTCCTTGGCGGCAATCTCCGCCTCCTTGGCGGCGACCGATTCGCTGAGCTGCTCAATGCTCTCGTTCAGCTCCCGCACCCGGCTGTCGTACAGCTCGACCATTTTACGGGTATTGCTAATCTGATCGTTCAGGTTGTCCAGGTATTCCTCCTGCTTATCCAGATCGCCTTGAGCCTCGGCCTTTTCCTTTTCGAGCTGTTCCTTTTTGTCCCGCAGCGCCTCCTGCTCCTGATACAGCTCCTCCAGGGAATCGGCGGCCCGGACCGGGAGGGCCGAAAGGCCGGCCGGAGCCATGAGCAGCATAAGCGCCGCAAAAGCCGCCGCCATAAAGCGGACGGTCCGGGGCCTGCGTCCGGACGGCGTTCCGATGCCAAGCTTCTTACAGTACACCAGCGGTTCCTCCCTCTTCCTTGAGATATTTTCCCATTGAAATCGCGCTTCCGACAATGCCCGTGAGCATACCGATCACCAGGAAGCCGGCCAGCAAAATCCACCAGACCGTGGAGAAATCCACCAACCCCTGCATCAGGGTGCCGAGGCGGAACATGCCGGACAACCGTGTATAGATAAAGTAGAGTATCCCATAGGCGACCCCGCCGGAAACCAGGCCGAGCACCATGCCCTCGATGACAAAGGGAATGCGGACGAAGGCGTTGGTGGCGCCCACCGACTTCATAATCGAAATCTCCAGCCGCCGGTTGTACACCGTCAGCTTGATGGTGTTGGCAATGATAAACAGGGAAACCAGCAGCAGCATCACGATA
>CAJFTG010000077.1:0-5020 GCA_904419875.1 Candidatus Avimonas caecicola
GGAGTGAAAAAACTTTAGCGATGAGCAGGATGAGCAAGGATGAGCAGGAGAAAAAACCTTTTGTTACACAGTACACAATGAGCTTGCGGTCTGGCAACTGCAAGGGACACCAAAAGGAGGACGTTCAAATTGAACGGCAATAAAAGTTCAGCACACGGGAAGAAGACAAGCTCTACGATCAGCCGACATTCCGGGAGTACGAAGACCCTTTCCGGGGGAGCAAAGCAGCAAGCAGCAATCCGTTGAAAGTGCCGAACCGTACCATGCCGTTGCAGTGGCTTCCGGGACTGGCAGAGCACACCTGCTCCTGTAAAGCTATCAGCCTTGCCGGCAAATCTTTCCCGGTTATGTGCCGTCGTCCTCCACCCGCACGCGCAGGGCGACAATCCGGCTGCCGCCGCCGTTTTCCTCAAAGGTGAGCTGGCCGCCGCAGATCGGGCATTCCGCCTTGACCTCCGGGCCGGCCGGCTGGATGACCAGCTCCAGGTTTTCCCGGCTGGCAATGCAGGCCCGCTGATGGCCGGAAACCACCTCCGCATGGCCGCATTCGCAGGGCGTGACGGAAATCGGCTTCATCCGCTCCCGGTTGCGCATCGCCCGGAAAAGCCGGGGGCAATACAGCAGATCGTTTGCCGAGGTCCGGGTGGAGGTGGCCACATAATAATCGGTCACAATATCCAGCGAACACCGGCCGGTGCGCATGAAATAGCAGGTGGACCGGCTCAGGGTAATGCTTGCTTCAATTTTCCCTTTTACTGCGCTCATTGCTCTTATGTTCCAGCCTTTCGGAAGTGTGGGACGAAGCGGCGGGCGGGGCGTCCGACCCGTTGCCGGGAGGGGGAAGAGGGAAGCTGGGATACAAGACGTTCAGCGGGATCACCCGCACCGGCCTGCCCAGCCGGATACACTCCGCAATGCTGTGCATGGTTCCGCGGGAAGCGCCGTCCCAGAAGGCGAGCACCTCGTCCGCATACTGCACGATCTCCAGATTACGCATCAGCGGCGCCCGCCGGCCGTACCGCTCGTAGTCGGGCAGAAAGCGGCGGATAGGAAGGGAGAGGGAGGCGGCGATTTCTTCCGCCGCACGGTCCACCCCTTCCGCGCCGCCGCTGACCAGCTCGGTGGTGCCCGCCGGCAGGTAGGCGAGCATGTGGGAGGCGATGGTATCCGGAACCCGTCGGGTGCCGATTACAGCCACTTTCATTGCCATTTCCCCTTCCGCTTTAAGAACCGGAAAACCGGCGGCAGACGGTCAGTAAATGCGGTTTTCATCGTAATAGGACAGCAGAACCTCATAAGCTTGCTGATTGAAGTGCAGGCCGTCGCCCGCGTCGTAGGCCGCGTCCAGTGCGCCCCAGGCGTTTTTCAGCAGCCCCGCCGTGTCCAGCCAGCGCCCGCCCTTTTCCAGTGTGAGAGACTCCAGCCGCCGGTTGTATTCGTCGATTATCGAATTGGTCAGCCGCGGGTCCTCCGCCTCCATAGCGGAGGAAACCGGAAGGATGGACTGCACGACCAGAATGGTTTCGGGAGAAGCGGCCTTCAGCTCGTCCAGAAAGGCGGCGTATTCTTCCATGAAGGTGTCTTCCCCCATAAAAGCCACCCCGTTGATGCCGAAGGACACGATCATCCGCGCCGGCTTGACCACGCCGACCGCCTGGGCAATCGTCAGCTTTTCCCCGGTGCTGCCGAGGATCAGGAATTTTTCGGTGCGGGCCGTCTGGTGATTCGCTCCGTCGAGGGCATACACCCGGTTGCGCGGAACAAAGCCGTAATTGGCCAGTCCGTTGGTACGGGAGTCGCCGATAAAGAGGGTGTCGTTGATATATTCCTCAAAGGTCTGATTGGTTGAAACGGCAGGCGGGCCGGATGAAGAGCCGCCTGTTCCTTCCGTACCGCCCTGCCCGCCGAAAAAGGGAGCACATGGGTTTCCGCACAGGGTTTCCATGTTCAAAGCGACAATAATGCTGCCTGCCGCCAGGGCGGCCAGAAAAGCCGTTAAAAAGGCTTTCAGCACAGGATGCTTCCGCTTTGCGCTGGCATTGGGAGACTGCGGCGTTATTTTTGACAAGAAGAACACGACCTTATCCGGTTGACCGGTTGTTAATGGCTGTATGCCCATCCGGGGAGACCCGCCGCGCCGGCCAAAAGCTGTACGGCGGTTTTGCCCTTCGGCGCGGCAGGAACAAACGACGATATCATTAGGCAGTATACCACAATTCTTCCCTTTCCTGCAACGCTATTCCGCCTTTTTCAACCGCAGAATCCGACAAAACCAGAAAATTAAGAAACTTTAAGAAAAGGGCGGCGGCATAACCAATCGTATGCCGCCGCTTCTATCCGTATTTCCTGCAATATTATCCCTGCAATTCCGCCAATGGAAAACTCGCAGCCGGCACCGCCGTTCCCGAAACGGAAAGCCGCCGGATGGCTGCGGCCCGGTCGGCATACGGGCTTTGATTATAGCGGCAGGTCTTCCACCACCATCATGTTCGGATAAATCCGCTGCAGGCGTTCATCCGGAAAATGCCTGTCAAAAAACTGGCTGACCGGATTGGTGGCGGGCACCCCTTCGCGGCGCTGCGACTGCCGCTCCAGCGCCATGGCGGAAACCAGCATATTCAGTACCATGAACACCGTCAGCACCCCGGTCAGGACGATTCCGGGCTTGCGGGGAATCTTTTTGATCAGAGCGTACAGGCGGGGGAAAAGCTCTTTGACCCACAGCAGCCCCAGCAACCCCCACATAAATGCGTACATCACGTTGGTCCGTCCGTCAAAATTGAACTGGGTCTTGCTGTATTCCCAGGAGACGGTGCCGAAAGACAGCTCCTGAAACAGGCTGCACAGGTATTCAAAAGCGCCGCCGATCACCGCGCTTCCCAGGAAAATCCACAGGTCCCGCTTGTCGCTGAGCCATTTCAGGCATACGGTCATCAGGACCGCTCCAAGCCCGTACACCGGGTTGAAGGGGCCGTAAACGAGGCCCACCCGGTTTTCATAATGATGGCGGGTCAGCAGGCACCAGACGGTTTCCAGCACAACCCCGATAAAGCAGCCGATAAAAAACACCCAGAAAAGGGTATAGTAATTCAGCCGGATTTTGGATGTGGGGATGCGCGGCGATTTTTCCCTCCTGCGGAAACGGCGTTTCCCGGGGGCCGCATCCTCCGCCGTGTTTCCTTCCGGCCCGGCCTGTGTCGGAGCCGGGGAGGCGGCTGTCAGGGCTTCCGGCCGGCTTTCTTGCAGATTTTCCATCGTACCTCCTGCTGCGGCGCTCTGTCGGGCGGCGCCAAACGGTGAAATGGCATCCCTTTTCTCCGGCGGTTGGCAGCGTCCGGCGGCCGGAAGAGGGGAGCGTGAGGACTCATAACGGCATCTATCATACCACAGATCGCCCCTGCTGCGAAGAAAAAATACAAGAAAAAGCAAAAAAGATTCGCTTAAGATCTTGACCGTGTTTTTACAGGCGGCGCCTTTCCCACGCGCCGCCTGCCCCGAAGAACAGCGCGTGAAAGCGCGTGGTAAAAACTGACGGGGTAAAACCGCTGCCGGCCGGGCATTTTAACAGAGAGCGGCCGGAGGCCGAAGTTCTGACTTGCGAAAGGGTCGATGGCGGATGAAAAAGCTGAGCGGAAAATCGGCGGTGCAGGAGGCCAAATGCAGCTTCTGCCTGTTTTGCATCGGCGGTTTTCTGTATAACATTATAGAGGTTTTGTGGAGAGGATATTCCCATTGGACCATGTTTTTTGTGGGGGGAGCCTGCTTTAACCTGATCGGGCGGATTCATACCCTGTGCCGGAAGGGCTTGTTCCAGCGCTGTACCCTGTGCGCGCTGGCGGTCACGGCGGTGGAGTTTGTCAGCGGCTGTCTGTTCAACCTGAAAATGAAGCTGAACGTCTGGGATTACAGCGGCATGTTTTTTAATATCAAGGGCCAGGTGTGCCTGCTGTACAGCGTGCTGTGGGGCTTCCTCAGCCTGATCGCCGCGCCGGTGTATACCCGCTGCCGCACCCGTCTGACCGACCCCAGGCCGAAAACGCCGCAGCTCAGGGTAATCGCCGGAGGAAAAGCGGAGGAAGCCGGCTGGATGGAGATGGCGGAATAGCGTTCAAAGAGGAGGAGCGGGGCTGGTTCCATGCATTGGCAAAAGCCCCGCCGCTTTGTGGAGAACCCGTAAAATCCCTGGCGGCTCAGCGGCTCATGGGAAAATACTTCTGTCGGCAGGACGAAAGTGCACGGCGGCGCTGAAACGCCAAAGGATCGTTTCTGTGCAGACTTCTCCCTCCTCCGACGTGCGCCTTCTCCTAATTTCCTTTTTGTTCCCAAGGCGGAGTTGACCTGCTCAAATGTGTATTGACTCCTGCTTCTGGTTTTGGTACGGACGGCTGCCTCGTTTGCCTGCCGACGTGAAAGAAGGACAGCAGCTTTTTTGAAGCCGCTGTCCTTTATGCTGCTTTAACTTAAAAATCCCCGGCAGAAGGGGGAAATAAGACTTAAGGATGGGAAAGAAGTAACGGCCGATGATAGAATGGCAGCGGGTTGGCGGACGCATTAACGGAATCGAAGGAGGTTCGTTTTCGCCGTCTCCGGCATTGGGCGTGTTTAAGAAAACCGAGGCGGGAACACCCGGGATTAAGAAATAAAAACGGATAACCGTTGCGTTGCGATTCAACGGTTATCCGTTTATTTATCATCTTTATCATCCAGGCAAGCCGGAAGCTTTCCGTTAAGTCCATAACGATGTTATAAACATAGGGCTTGCATCGCTTGCTTTTTTGAAACCGCAGTTTGGTCATCCGGCCATTATCCGGATTAACTCGTTGCTGCAATGAAGGGATTTAAAACAGTATATTCCGCTTGGGATGGCGATAAACTCATTGGCATGATCTGCGTAATGGATGACGGGATCATGACGGCGTATGTCCATTATCTGCTTGTGAATCCCAAATTCCATGGGATGAAAATTGGCAGAACACTTGTGGAAATGATAAAAGAAGAGGGCGCTTCAAGGGACGGGCGA
>CAJFTG010000077.1:5085-17117 GCA_904419875.1 Candidatus Avimonas caecicola
CGGGCTTCAGACAGCCGGCGGGTATTTTTCAGCACCACGATCGAATCGTTTTCCACCTGTTCTTCCCTGGAAACCTTCCGGTTTCCCAGGGAAAAGGTGTATTCCGCAAAATCTTTCTGCCGGCAGAATTCAGCGGGGGAATGGGAGGTCAGCTGCTTGAACACCCGGTTGAAGGTGCGCACGTTGGTGAATCCGCAGTCATAGGCGATATCCACAATCCGACCCGCGGAATCGTGCAGCCGGTTGATTGCCTGCTCCACCCGGATCATCTGCACATAAGAGACGAAGTTTACGCCGGTATACTGCTTGAAAAACCGGGAGAAATGGCTGTCGCTGAAACCCATCCGTGCCGCCGCCTGGCTCAGGGTGATTGGCTCGCTGTAATTCTCGTCGATGTAATTGAGCAGCTGCTGGAGGTTATTCAGCATGTAATGACGACGGCCGCCGGTTTCGACGGCGCCGGATTCCTGCAGAAACCGGCGGACAGTATACCAGAATTCCCGCAAAAGGCTTTTGACCAGCTCTTTGTAAAACGGTTTTTTTTCGCGCAGTTCCGCCGGTATCCGGTCAAAAAGAGCGAACACCAGCTTGTCCAGTCCCGCCTTTTTCAGGTCTTCCGCCCGGATAAGCGGATTGGCAAAGTTGGTGTATTGATAATGCGAGCTGATGAGGTGAGGATCAAAAACAATGAATTCCAGGCGGTTTTCCATCTGATACGAATCGCTGTAATGGATGTCGCCGCTGTCGCAAAGGATAAGATCTCCTTCCCGGGCGGTAAACGCATGGTCCGTTACGTTAATCCGGGCGGTACCGGAACGAACCAGGATAAGCTCAATCTCTTCGTGCCAATGCGCCCAAAAACTCATATTGTCGTACGCGGAATGCCAGGCCATAAAGTCCCCGTCGTATTTCCGTACCTCATGGAACGCCTGCATCGACAGCACCCTTTCCTGACAAAAACCGCGCTTTGAAGCTCCGGTGAACAGCGATGGATAAACGAAACACAAAAAATGTCTATATAGAGACAAAATCAGGCGAGAAATCCTCTGAAAAAGAGTATACAGTTTAATTATCCGAAAAGCAAGAATTTCGTGAGATATTTTTCAAAGAACGAAAGGCGGCGGATACGAATGGCACAGCTCAAAAAGCCCAAAATCCTGGTGGTCGGCAGTCTGGTGATGGACCTGATCGTCAGCACGCCGTTGTTTCCGTCCAAGGGCGAAACCGTCATCGGCAGCGGGTTTCAGACCGCTCCCGGCGGAAAGGGAGCCAATCAGGCCATCCAGGCGGCCCGCCTTGGGGCGTCGGTCACCATGGTGGGGAAAATCGGGGAGGACGGTTTCGGCGCACAGATGCGGGAGTCGCTTATCGCTTCCGGCGTGGATATTGCCCATCTGATGGTGCACAAGGGGGTGTCCTCCGGCGTCGGAAACGTCCAGCTGGAAACCAGCGGCGGCAAGACCTCCAATCGCATCATCGTGGTGCCCGGGACGAACATGACCATCACCCCTGCGGAGGTGGCCTTCCTGAAGGAGACAATTTCTGACTATGATATGGTGATCCTGCAGTTGGAAATCCCGCTGGAGATCAATCGGCTGGTTGCGGAATACGCGGTGGAAAAGGGGGTCCCGGTGATGCTGAATTCCGCACCCTACGCCCCGCTTCCCGCTTCGCTGCTGGAGAAGCTGAGTTACATATCCCCTAACGAGCACGAGGCGGAACATATGACGGGAATAGCGGTGAAGGATGAGGAGTCGGCCCGCCGCGCCGCGGAACGGCTGCGGTCCATGGGGGTGGCAAACGCCCTGATTACCATGGGAAGCCGCGGGGCGGCCCTGGAAACGGCGGAAGGCTTCTGCTACAGCCCCTGCATCCCTGATGTGGAGGTGCAGGACCCGACGGCGGCGGGGGACAGCTTTGTGGGAGCCTTCTGCACGGCGGTTTGCCGGGGTCTGCCCTATGAAAAGGCGCTCCGCTTTTCGAATTATACCGCTTCGCTGACCGTGTCGCGGATGGGCGCGCAGCCGAGCCTGCCCCTGCTGCAGGAGGTGCTGGCGTTTATGCGCAGCCGCGGCGAATCGGTGGAGGAATGGGAGCCTTTGCTCCGGGATAGCTGAAAGGAGATCGGAACGATGAGCGTATTATCCGAGTTTCTGGAGATTTCAAAGGAAGAGTTTTTGGAAAGTGTGGAGCGGATGGACGAGACGGCGCTGCGCAGCGCCGCAGAGCTGATTTGGGAGGCGGAAGCGAACGGCAGCCGGGTACATATTACCGGCATCGGCAAGCCGGCCCATGTGGCTTCGTATATGGCTTCGCTTTTGTCGTCCACCGGCACGCCGACTTATTTTCTTCATGGGACAGAGGCGGTGCATGGTTCCTGCGGACAGCTGGTCCCCGGCGACGTGGTCATCTGTATCTCCAACAGCGGGGAAACGGCGGAGATGAAGGCGACCGCCGCGGCCGTGCGCCGCAACGGCGCAAAAGTGATTGCGGTCACCGGGAATCCCTCTTCCTGGCTGGCGGTTTTTGCGGACGTTCATCTTTTCGCCGGCGTATCCCGGGAGGGCGGGCCGCTGAACCGCGCCCCCCGCGCCTCCATCCTGGCGGAGACGCTGGTGCTCCAGGGACTTTCCATTGTGCTGCAGGAAAAACGGGCGATTACGCCGGAGGAATATGTCCTGCGCCATCCCGGCGGCTCCCTGGGAAAGCTGCGGGATGACGAGATCAAGGCTCCCGGCCAATAAAATGCGGCAGATGCGCCGTCGGAAGCGTCTTCCGGCGGCGCCGCCATCGGAAAGGAGATGCTTCCGGTCATGATGCGGAACGGACTGATTCATCCAGAAATCCTCCATGCGCTTTCCTTGTGCGGCCATGGGGACAAGGTGCTGATTGCGGACGGCAATTACCCGTTGGACAGCGAGACAGGCGGCGCGCAGAGGGTGTATCTGGGCCTCACGGCCGGGACGCCGGAAGTGACGGCCGTTCTGGAGGCGCTTTTGAGCGCCGTCACGGTGGAAAAGGCGGAGGTCATGCGGCCGGAGGACGATTCGGTCCCGGCCGTTTTTACAGAATTTACCCGTCTTTTGGGCGGGATGCCCCTGGAAACGCGGGAACGCCAGGAGTTTTACCGCGCCTGTGCGAACCCAAAGGTTCGGTTGGCAATCGCCACCGGCGAACAGCGGGTTTTCGCCAATATTCTGCTGACGGTCGGCGTGGCCTGAATCCTGTCGCTTTTTCGGGGTGGGCATGGCACTATAACCAAAACAGTTTTCCAAAGAAGAAAAAAATAAAATATTTTTTTGAAAAAGGGCTTGCAAAACGATGCGCGGCATGGTATCCTGTTTTTGTAATTAATAAACATAGTTCATTATTCATAAACAAAATAGAAGGGGACATCGGAAAATGCAGGGCGATCATGCCGACCGGATCAAGGTGAAATCCTTGTATAAGGCGCTGCTGATACTGGAAGAATTTATGGAAACGGATACCTTTCTGGGCGTGAACCAGATTGCGGAATCCCTGATGCTGCCCAAGAGCACGGTTTCCAATGTGCTGTCGGTGTACGAAAGCCGCGGCTTTGTGGAACGGGATGCGCACAGCGGAAAATTCAAATTGGGGCTGAAGGCGCTGGAACTGAGCAACCATACCTATCAGACGAACGATGTCCGCCGCATCCTTCAGCCATATATGCAGGAACTGGGCCGGTATTCCATGGAAAACGTCCTGCTCGCTACATACAATGACTGCGAGGTAGTGTATATAGGCGCCGTGCATGAGGAGCGCTCTACCTTCAGCGGGCGCTATCTGATCGGCGTCCGTGCACCGGCATACTGCACCGGTATCGGAAAGGCTATGCTGGCCTTCCTTGGCCCGGAAGAGCAGCGCCGGGTAGCGGAGAAAGGGCTGCGGCCCTTTACGGAAAACACCATTGTTGATGCAGACCGTTTGGCGGAAGAGCTGGAAAGGATACGCCGCCAGGGGTATGCCGTGGACAATATGGAGCATGAATTTGGCATCAAGTGCGTCGGCGTCCCGGTCCGGAATGCCGAAGGCGAGGTCATTGCGGGCTTGAGCATCAGCGGCCCTTCGCTGCGAATGTCGGAAGAAAAAATCCGGGAGTACAGCGTCCAATTGATGGAGGCGGCGAATAAAGCATCCGCCATGCTGATTTGAACCTTGGCAAGGCCGGTGAGCGGGGATTACATAAGTTAGCGGGGATTGCAAGGCCCTATGATGTACGGGAGCAGGGGGCCAAGAGTACAAAACTGCAAAAATATAAAGTATAAGGGCATAAAAGCGCCGGAGCCCGCATCCCTGGCTTCCCGCCGGCATGAAGGAACAGAGCGCCGGAAACGAGGGGGTGGAGACCAGGGAGAAGTACAGGGAGAAGTACAGGGAGAAGTACAGGGAAAAAGAAGTGCAACTGCCTTTATTTAATATTATAAATTATGAACATGGTTTATTAATAATAAACTATAAGATTGCGGTGACAAAAATAAGAAACATAGTTTATTATTAGAGAACATTTGCGGCGCAGCTTTTTGCAGGAAAACGGTCGTGCAGACATGCGGGGCCGAAAGAAGTATACATTGACATTTTAGAGGAGGTACTGACATGAAACATCTGCCGAGACGGACCCTTCTTTGCCTTTGCGCAGCGCTGCTGCTGTGCCCTGCGCTTGCCGGGTGCCAGGGCGAGGGGGAAGGCGGGGGCGGAACAAAGGAAAAGCTCTTTGACGAACCGGTGACGTTTACCGTCATGACCTATGAGCATCAGAGCCAGCAGGTCAATCCTTCAGGGCTCAAGTACCAGGCGATTCAGGAAGCGACCAACGTAACGCTGGAATTCGACATCACCCCGCTGGCGGACTACAACACCAAAAAGGCGGCCGCCCTCGGCGCGGGCGTGCTCAGCGACATCACCTATGTGACGCTGGATGACATCACCAAATTTGCCGGAGCCGGCATTTTCATGGACGTGACCGACAAGCTGGAGGAAAGCGTCCCCAATTATTACAACCGGGTTGCCGACGATAAAAACTGGAAAACGACCAAGGTGGAAGGACGGGTGCTCGGCTTCAGCGTCCTGAACGGCAGCACCGAAAACGTCTCCTACGGCGGCTATGTTCCGGTGATCCGTTACGACATTCTGGAAAAGAATAATCTGCAGCTTCCCACCACCTTCGACGAGTGGTTTGTCGTGATGAAGCAGCTCAAAACCATTTATCCGGACAGCACGCCCTTTTCCGGACGCAACAAAGGCGCGAATATGCTGACGCCGATGTCCTATGCGATGGGCTGCCCGCCCGGCCTTTATTTCGATGAAGAAACCCAGCAGTACGCTTTCGGGTTTCTGGATGCGCAGTACAAGGAAATCCTCAACTTCTTTATCCGGTGCTATGAAGAAGGAATTCTCGACCCCAACTGGATGTCGGTGGACTCCAACACCTGGGACGAGGGCGTGAACAACAACAAGATTTTCTTCTGGTACGACAACGGCGGCTTTGCCTCCAGCCAAACCAATTCCCTGCAGAAAAGCGACCCTCAGGCCAAAATGCAGGTGATGCCGCTGATGGCCAATGCACAGGGGAAAAAACAGGGACAGCTTTACAACCAGAACTGGTATACCAGCATCTGGGCGCTCAGCGCTTCCGCGCAGGAGCCGGATAAGCTGCTGACATTTATGAACTGGCTGTATTCGGATGAGGGCATGTACATCTGCAATTACGGCAAGGAGGGCGAATCCTTCGATCTGGAAGAGGACGGCAGCGTCACCATCCCGCAGGAGATCGTCGAGAAGTACCGCACAGCCACATCGCCGGAATACAACTGGATGTCGGATTACGGGCTGGGCCTGCTGAGCTTCACCCCTCTGGTGAATACCTCCTACAGCATGAACGTGCAGCTCGGCCTGGTGGATACCGAATTCAACTCCATTGTGGAAGCGGATTACGAAGCGGGGTATTACCATTTTGAGGCGATCAATCCCCCTCTGCCCGAGGCGGAGCGGAAAACGGTGGCCAACGAGGTCAGCCAGATCAACGCTCTGATCTGGTCCGGCGTCCGCGATTTCGTGGAGGGCACCCGCCCGATTACCGAGTACGACAATTGGGTGAGCGATATGAAGGCCGCGGGGGCGGAGCATGTGCTGGAAGCCTATAATGCGGCGCTCAGCAGCCTGCAATAAGGTGCGCGGCTTGGCGCTTGCGGGGACAGGGGGATATTGCTTGTGATTAACAATCGTTCGGAGCTGCCGCTGCGGCGCTTGGCGTCGGAACGGCAGACGGTCGCCGGACCTGCCGCGGGCTGGTCTTATGCCCACCATGCGGCCGCCGCATTTTTCCAGGGCCGGCTGTATGCCGTCTGGTCCTCTTCCCGCCGGAACGAGGACGACTGCGGGCAGCGGGTGATGCTGTCCGCCTCGCCGGACTTTTTCCACTGGTCGCCTCCCCGCCCGCTGCTGGATTCCCAGCAGGGGGAGGCTTCGGAACTGGTGCTGACGGCGGGAGGGCTGTATGTTCACGAAGGCGTGCTTCGCGCCTACTTCGGCCGGTATGAGTACCCTTCCTCCTGCCTGAGAAACGGGGGGAGGCTCCGGCCGAAGGCGGAGGAGGACCCCGGCCATCTGCGCACCGAAATGGGCGTGCTTTCCACCAGGGATGGGGAACACTGGAGCGCGCCGCGTCTGCTGGGGGTGCCGGTTGTCCCCAACCACGGCCCGCAGCCGACCGCCTCCGGCCGGCTGATCGTTGCCGGCGGCGTGATGTATCCCTATACCGACGACCCTTCCGGCGAGGAAGGCTTCAAGGTGACCGGGATTTACGGCGACGCCTTCGGGGACCGGCCGCCGTATGACGATTCTGCGGGGATTGAACTGGTGACCCGGGCCCGCGGATGGGCGGCGCCGCTGCTGTGCGAAGGCTCTTTCTTCCAGACGGACGACGGGGTCATCCATATGATGCTGCGCAGCAACGGACCTGTCCTTTGGTGTACGGAAAGCCGGGACGGCGGGACTACCTACGGGGAGCCGTATCCCACCGAATTTACCGACGACAAGAGCAAATTCCATTTCGGACGGCTGCCGGACGGCCGGTTTTACGCCGTCGGCAATCCCGTCGCCGGCGGGGGGAGGAACCCTCTGGTACTCTCCCTTTCGGAGGACGGCGAAAACTTTAACCTTCGCTATATCCTGCGGGACGAACCCTATGAACAGCAATTCCCCGGGATGTATAAGGGCGGGCTGTACGGTTACCCGCATTCCCTGATTGCGGACGGGTATCTCTATGTGATCTACTCCAAGCGGAAGGAAGCGGTGGAGATTACCCGTGTGCCGCTCTCGGCCCTGTAATGCGGAAGAAGGAGGATGCCGGATGAAGCGATGCCTGTTTTCACGCCGCCTGGCGGCGGCCTGCGCTGCGGCGGGAATGCTGGCCTGTGCCGCTCCTCTGCCGGCAGGAGCGGCACAGGCCGGAGGGGGCGCCGTTGCCCTGAACGCCAACGTGGAGCGGGAACCATACTTCTCGGAGGTGTTTGCCGGTTATCCCGGGACGCCGGGGAGAGGGGAAGTCGTCGTCCCTGCCGGCGGGACGGCGGGAGCGGTTCTGACCTGGACATCCGGGCAGGACAGTCTTTCCTGGGACTTTGCCGTTGAGTCCGACGGGCTGTACATCCTGTCGGTGGATTACCGGCTGACCGGCAGCTCCGGCGCCGACGGGGTTCGCAGCCTGCTGCTTGACGGGGAATCCCCGTTTTTTGAGGCGGATTACATTGTCTTTCCCCGCTCCTGGCGGGAGGAAGGGGAGGTGCGGGTCAACAGCCTGGGAGACGAGGTGCGGCCGCAGACGGTGGAGGATACCGACTGGCAGACCATGACGCTGACCGACGGCCACGGGTTTTACAGTACGCCGCTGGTCTTCTATCTGACCGCGGGGACCCACACCTTCACCCTGTCCTATGTCAAGGAGGACATGGAGCTTCGGGCCTGGACCCTTTCGCCGTACTGCGCACTGTCCCCCTATGAAGCGCCTGCCGGAAACGAAGGGGTACGGGAGCAGAAGCTGACCTTCCAGGCGGAGGAGACCATCCTTTCCAAAAACGACGCCAGTATCCAGAGGGAAGCCGACGAGGATCCCTCCGCCGAACCGTTCTCATACGGTTATCGCCTGCTGAATGCGGTGGGCGGCTGGCAGTGGCGGGAGGGGGGACAGGCGGTTACCTTCACATTCACCGTGCCGGAGGACGGGTATTACCAGATCGCCCTGCGGTATGTGCAGAAATGGAACGACGGGATGCCCGCCTACCGTTCCATCGCCATTGACGGCGCGGTCCCCTGCGCCGAGCTGGCGGCCTACCGATTCCCGTATGGAGACGATTGGCAGACCGAAACCCTGGGGAACGGGGAGGAATTTTTCCGCTTCTGGCTGGAGGCGGGGGAGCATACCCTGACCCTGCGCGCGGTCATGGGGGAGCTGACCCCGATCATCCAGTCGGTGTACGACGACATGCTGGTGATTTCCGATCTGATGAAGGAGATCAACCAGCTCACCGGCAGCGACCCCGACCCCAACTACGATTACAAATTTTTTACGTATATCCCCACGCTGGAGGAGGACCTGCGCGGCCTTTCCGAACGGCTGAAGCAGAAGTCGGATATGCTGGAAGCGATCACTGCCAAATCCACCTCCATGAGCAGCAACCTGCGATCCATCGCCGCCCAGCTGGACGGAATGGTGGCCGATCCTTTTTCCATTGCCAAGCGGGCGGACCAGCTGACGCAGGCACAGACCAATCTCGGCTCCTGGTACTCCGAGATGCAGACCCAGCCCCTGCTGCTGGATGAATTCACTCTTTACACGCCGGACCAGGCGGCGGATGTCCGCCGCTCCAGCTTTTTTGAAAAGCTCTGGGCGAGCGTGTATAACTTCTGGCTTTCGTTTTTCAAGGACTACAACAATATGGCCAGCGTGCTGGACGGGGAAGTGGAAATCACCGACACGCTGAACGTTTGGATTGCACGCGGCACGGAATGGGCGGAAACGGTGAAGATGCTGGCGGACGAGAGCTTTACCCCGGAATCCGGCATCGCGGTCAATCTCAACATTGTGCCGGCCTCCCAGCTCAATACCGGCAGCTCCAATGCGCTGCTCCTGGCGATTACCGCCGGTAATGCGCCGGACGTGGCGATGGGGGTGGCCGCCAACTCGCCGGTGGAATTTGCCATCCGGGACGCGGTGGTGGATCTTTCCGCTTTCGACACGTATGAAGAGGTAAGGGCGCGCTCTCTGGACAAGATCTGGATCCCGTTCGAATACGACGGCGGGGTGTACGCCGTTCCGGAAACCATGAACTTCACCGCCTTGTTTTACCGCACAGACCTGTTTGAGGAACTGGAGCTCGCACTGCCGGATACCTGGGAGGAGCTGTACGACCTCCTTCTCCCGGCCCTGTATCAGAACGGTATGTATTTTTACCAGACGCAGGATTTCACCCCGTTCCTCTTCCAGTACGGCGGCGCCTTTTACAACGAGGCGGGAACGGCCTCGGCGCTTGACACGCCGGAGGCGTTCCGGGCGTTCCGGGCGTATACGGAAATGTTCACCAATTACGGGTCGCCGGTCAACGCCAATTTCCTAACCCGGTTCCGTACCGGAGAGATGCCCGTCGGCGTGGGGAATTTCGCCTTTTACGTGCAGCTTTTGACCGCCGCGCCCGAGCTGGTGGGCCGCTGGGCGATGGCCCCTCTCCCCGGCGTGGCAAAGGAAAACGGCGAAATCGACCGTTCCAGCGGCGGCCTGGCGGCGGAATGCGATATCCTGCTGGCCCAGAGCGGCAAGCAGCAGGCGGCCTGGGAATTCCTCGACTGGTGGACATCGACCGAGACGCAGCGGGATTATGCACGGGAGCTTGAGGCCCGTATCGGCGTGGAAGCACGCTGGAATTCCGCCAATCTGGAGGTGTTCCGCTCTCTGGACTGGGATGCGGGGAATCTCGCGGTGCTGGAGGAACAGTTCCGGTGGGCGACCGAAACCCCGGTGGTCCTGGGCGGCTATTACACCACCCGTTATGTGAACAACGCCTTCAACAGCGTGGTGGTTTCGGGCAGCAAAACGGCGCGGGACGCTTTGGAGGACGCGGTGAAGGAGATCAACCGCGAGCTGAAAATGAAGCAGGAGGAATACGGGGTGTTTGTGGATGAGACATAACCTGGGCCGCTATGTGCGGAAAAATTGGGTTGGCTATCTGATGCTGCTTCCCTTCTTCCTCTTCTTTGTGGTGTTCATGGTCCTTCCCGTATTGGTCGCCCTCTGCCTGAGCTTCACCGACTACAACATGTTCCAGGAGATGCACTTCGTCGGCGCGAACAACTACAAGCTGCTTTTCCTGGACGACCGGATTTTCCTGACGGCGCTGGGGAATACCTTCCTTTTCGCCGTGATTGTGGGACCGGTCGGTTATATATTCAGCTTTTTTGCCGCCTGGGTGCTCAACCAATTGAAATTCCGAAACGGCTTCGCTTTGGCGTTTTACGCCCCGTCCATCACCTCCGGCGTGGCGATGAGCGTGGTGTGGTCCTATTTCTTTTCCTCGGACAGCTACGGCCTGATCAACAATCTCCTGATGGAGGCCGGGCTCATCGACACGCCCATCCTCTGGACGCAGGACCCGTCGTATATTCTGCCGGTCATCATCGTGGTGTCGATCTGGATGAGCATGGGAACGGGATTTCTGGTTTTCCTGGCGGGCCTGCAGAACGTGGACAAGGGTTATTACGAGGCCGCCGCGATCGACGGCATCCAGAGCAAGTATCAGGAGCTCAAATGGATCACGCTGCCGATGATGAAGCCGCAGCTTCTGTTCGGGGCGATCACCGCCATCACCAACGCGTTCGGTGTGTTTGACGTGGCGGTGTCCATCGCCGGCTTTCCCAGCCCCAACTATGCGGGTCATACCATTGTCGCCCATCTGTACGACTATGCGTTCGTTCGCTTTCAGATGGGCTATGCCTCGGCGGTGGCGACCGTCCTGTTCCTGATTACCTTTGTGATCGGCCGGATCGTGATGCGGGCGCTCAGCCCCAAGGATGAATGAGGGAGGGAAACCGATGATCAAACTCCGTTTCCGAAGGAGGGACGGGCATGTCCGCACTATCCGCCTGAGCGGCGCGCGGATTGTGGTGTATCTGGTTTTGCTGGCGCTGGTGGTCTTTATCTCCCTCCCGCTGATCTACCTGGTCTGCACCGCGTTCAAGCCTCTCAACGAGCTGTACGTGTTTCCGCCCCAGTTCTTCGTGCGGGAACCGACCATGAAGAACTTTTCGGATTTGGTGCTTTCGCTGTCCAGCTCTTCCGTGCCCTTTTCACGGTATGCCTTCAACAGCCTGTTCGTCACGGCGCTGACCGTGGCGGGGACGATTTTTGTCAGCACGCTGGGGGCTTACGCGATGGTGAAGCATCATCCGCCCGGCAGTAAAGTCCTGTTCAATATCGTTATCGCCACCCTGATGTTTTCCCCATATGTCACCCAGATCCCCCGCTATCTGGTGGTGAATTACCTGGGGCTGGTGGATTCCTATGCCGCCCTGATCCTGCCCAACCTGGCGGTGGCGTACAATTTTTTCCTGATCAAGCAGTTTGTCGAGCAGTTTCCCAACGACCTGATCGAGGCCGCGCGGATCGATGGGGCGGGTGAATTCCGGACCTATTGGCGGATTGTGATGCCGTCGCTGGCGCCGGCCTGGTCCACCCTGATCGTATTCAGCTTTGTCAGCTCCTGGAACGATTATTTTTCACCGCTGATCTACCTGAGCGACCAGGCCAAGAAGACCCTGCCCTTGGCGCTGAACACCATTTCCGGCGGCACGTCCAGCATCGGCCGGGCGGGAGCGGTTTCCGCCGCCACCATGCTGATGACCATTCCCACCGTGATCATTTTCACCTTTATGCAGAAAAAGGTGATGGAAACCATGATCTACTCCGGCATCATGGGATAGAGGAAAGGAGCTGCCTTGAAACGACTGGGTGTGATGCTGGCCGT
>CAJFTG010000078.1 GCA_904419875.1 Candidatus Avimonas caecicola
GTGCCGGCCATCACCGCCCAAAGGCCGCCGGCGCGGCGCCGCGAGGGGCGAGGCCCCCTTCGCCGGCCGGCAAACCGCCGCTTTGGGCAAGGGGAGCGTCCGGGTACTTTTTCCAGGCGATTCCGCGAAGAGACGCCCCGGAATCCGGGCCGCCGTGTGCCGGCCCTGCGGCAAACCAGCTTAACACTCCCCGGCTCGCCGCTGGGGCAGAACAGAACAGCCTATCCAACAGGAAGGCTGCATGCCGCCGCCCTGCGGCCCCGGCGGCCGGCATGAAAAGGCCGGCCGGGAGAAGGCCGGACCGGAAAAAGCTCCCCGGCGCGCCTGGAACGGCGGCGCCGGGGAGCTGCGTATCAAGCGGGTCCGCCGGGCGGCGTCACGTCTGCCCGGCACGGCGGAGTTCCAGCGTGCCGCTGGTAAGCTGGGTGTTATAGGCCGGCCCGCCCGCACCGTAAACATACTGGTTCTTGTCGCTGACCGATTGCAGCAGGTCGAAATCGCTTTTCAGGCTGCCGGAGGACTTCCGGCAGTAAAGCGAGAAGCCGTCGCAGTCCGGAATGGTGAAGACCATCCGGCCGGAGGTCAGTTTTCCATTCAACGCTTCGGGAACCACATCGGTGTCGATGCGCACCGTGCCGCTGGTCGCCTCCCCCTCCACCGAGGAGAAGCTGCCCGAAAATTCCGCCTTGCCGGAGGTGATCTCCACCCGCAGCGAATCCGACGCGGCCCCGGCCACCTTCATATTCCCGCTGGTCATCCTGGCCTCCAGGCTCCCGGCGGAAAGCCCGCTGCCCGTCAGCCGGCCGGAGGTCAGCTTGAGCTGCATTGTGCCGGCCGCAACCCCGTCCAGCGAACTGCTGCCGCTGGACATGCTCAGCAGGAATTCCTCATACTCCTTGTCGGGAAGCTGCAGCTCCAGGTCGGAGGAGCGGGAGCCGATGCCGAAGAAAATCAGCCCCCAGCCGGAACGGTCCCGCAGAACCAGGCGCCCGTTCTCCACCCCGTACTCCAACTCCTCTACGTTATAGCGGGAGCGCTGGGTCAGGTGCATGAGCCCGTCGGCGGAGCGGGTGACCTCCACCTTCCCCGCCTTCCAGGAAATCTCCACGCTGTCGAAAGCGTCCCCGTCCATCTCCGCCGTAGCGACCACCCGCGGCTCGCCGAACAGCCCTTCAAAGCCGCCGGTCACCGCCAGCATCACCACCAGCGCCGCCAGCAGGACCGCAATTGCCGACCAAACGACAATCATGATCACCGCTCCTTTTTTATTCCTCTTGTCAACCTTGTTGATGTCCGCCATTTCCGCTCGTCTCCTTCCCTTCCTTCACTGATACGGCTATTTCTTTTTCAACAGATACACGGCGCGCAGCACCTGCTGAAGCGCCACCCCGACCAGGAAGATCAGCCAGGAGTACGTCCATGCGGTAAACAAAATGCTGACCACGAAATATAGGAGCACGATAAAGGCCCACAGCGCGCCCGACAGGCTGTTATACAGCGCGTCGCCCTTGCTTTTGTTCTGCTTCCATTCCCGGAATTCCTCCACCATCGTATCGTCCGTCTGGCGATACTTGGGCTTGGTCATGAAATTGTAAATCAACATCATCGTCGCCACGGCGCAGAGGACGAACATGACCGCCAGGGCCTTGACCTCGTCCCCTTCGGAGCCGGATTCCCCCACCACGATGATCGGCACCACGCTGAGGATATACAGCCCGACCGCCCCGGAAACCATCAGAGCGCTGCGGCGACGGTAACGCGCCTGTTCTTCGGTCGGGCCGTCCTGCTGCAGCTCGGCAAGCAGCGCGCCGATGTCCCCGATGCCGGCGACGGCGATGCTGTAAGCCTCCTCCTCGGACATGCCCTGCCCGGTCAGGTCCACGTACTTGTCGATCAGGTTGGAGCAGACCTCCTCCTTGAGTTCGTGCGCCTGCCGGGTTGCCGGCGCGTCCCTGAACAGCTCGTTTACATGGGAACGGATTCTCTGAATCATGTTGCTTCGTCCTTTCCGGTGAAAATGAATAGGCATTGCGGGAAGCGCCCCATGGGATTCAGGGGCAGCCGCCGGTCAGGCTGTCAATGATCTGCCGGGCTTCCTCCCAGTCGGCCCGGTACTGCCGGTAAGCCGCTCTCCCCAGGTCGGTGATCGCGTAATAGCGGCGGCGGGCGCCCGTGGTTTCGTCCCCCCAGTAGGAGCGGATGAATCCGGCCTGTTCCAGCCGCCGGAAGGCTGTGTACAGCGTCGCTTCCTTCAGTTCGTACCGCCCGCCGGTCGCCTGCTGGATGGCTTTGTTGATCTCATATCCGTAGCTGTCGTGATGCAGCAGATGGGCCAGGATAATGGTGTCGGTGTGGCCCCGTATCATGTCGGAAGCAATGGACATGGACGCCCTCCTTTTCTGCGGTTTTGAAAGGCCCGGCATCACCGCCTCCTTGGGCCGGGCGGCGGCGCCGAAATGCGGGGGTCCCCTAGGATTGCGCCAGGCGCAGGGAAGTTCCGGAGCTTCCGGAAAGTGCCGGAAAATTCCGGTACTTTCCGGGATGCTCCGTGAGGAGCCGGGGCGCCGGAGGGAGCAAGGAGCAGGGAGCAGGGAGCAAGGGGAGAACGGGGAATCCAGGAATCCAGGAATCCAGGAATCCAGGAATCCAGGAATCCGCCGTTCCGGAACGGGCCGGGCCTCTCTTTCTGTTGTATATTATATTCATATATACCTCATCTGTCAAGGTATATCCGATAATTTATTTCTCCCTTGATTTCCCCCGCTTTTTCCTTTTTCCTTTTATCCATTTATTCAGGCTCTTTCCGTTCTTTTCCTGCGCTTTTCCGTTTCTTCTTGTCCTTTTTGTCCTTTTTGTCCTTCTTGTCCCGTGTTCCCCTTTCCGCCCCCTCTCACTCCTTCTCACTTTCTCCCCACTCCCTCCTCGCTCCCTCCTCACACTCTCTCCACACTCTCTCCACTCCCACCCCTTTCCGTCCTTTCCCGTCGTACCAAGCGCAAGGCCGGTTTTCGCAATTTCCATTTCCTTCCTCTTGCACGAAACGACAAAATATGTTAAGGTACTAGGTATCTGCCGTGCGGCGGCCCGGCAAAGCCGAAGGAGGAACCTGCATGCTTTGTGAACGTATCCGCGACCTGCGCGAATCGCGCCGTCTTCGCCAGACCGAGCTGGCGGAACTGCTCGGCGTGAACCAGCGAACCTATTCCCGGTATGAGCTGGGAGAGGTGGCGGTCTCCCTCGACGTGATCGACCGGCTGGCGGATTTTTACGGGACGAGCGTGGATTTCCTGATGGGCCGCACCAACCGGATGCAGCCGTATCCCCGCACCGCGCCGGCGGTCCGCCCCGCCTGTGCGGAGGCCGCGCCGCCCGAACCGCAGGGAACAAAGCGCCGCGCCTGAGGCCCTCCTCCGAAAAGCCGGCCGCATAGGCCGCACAGGCCGCACAGACCCCTGAAAAACGACAGCAAAGGCCCGGTATCCGCTGTAAACGGATACCGGGCCTTTTTTGCGGGCCGAAAGGCAAGAAAAACCGCCGGTTAATGAACGGTACCGGGCTAAAAGGACGGCTGCAAAGAAGCCGCCCCCGAAGCAGGACAGGCCCTTATAGGGCCTGGTCAAGCCCCGCGTTCATCGCCTGGTTTGGATTCGGTTGTCAGGTCCAGACGGCCGCCGCCAGGGAGCCGGCCTCCGTTTCCCAATGGACAACGCGGAACCCCCGCCCCTCCAGCTCCCCCGTCCCGTCTTCCCGGACGCAGAAAGCGGCGGGGGACAGGTTCAGGCCCCGGCCGCAGAGCTTGAGCACGCTTTCCTTGGCCGCCCAGAGGCGGCGGAAGGCGGCAGGCAGTTCCCCGGCCGGCAGGTCCTCCAGCCGTTCCCGCTCGGACGGATGGAATTTTCCGGCGATCCGCAGCAGCCGGTCGGCCGGTTCCGGCAGGCGCCCCTGCAGGTCCAGGCCGATCGGCGCAGGACAAGCGGCGGCCGCCGCGACTCCGCCGGAATGGGACAGGCTGACAAAGCGGATTCCCGCCGCCTTCCCCTTCCCGTTCAGGACGCAGCCGTCCGGGAACGGCTGCCCGTACCGTCCGGTCGGCCAGCCGAGGCCCGCCCCCAGCGCCGCAATCTCCGGCGAAGCAGCCAACAGGCGGCGGACGGAGGGCCAGGACGGCTCCGGCGCCGCCTCGTGCGTGCGCACAAGGGCGTACAGCGCCAGGTAAGCGGCGGCAACCGCCTCCCGGCGCGCCTCGCCCCGCCGGCGGTTCACCGCTTCCCGCCGGGCGGCGGGAAGCGCACAGGCCATTTGCTCCAGCGCCTCCTCCGGCAGGGCGGCGGCATCCGTCAGAAGCGGCGCGATGCCCCGTTCCGCCGCCATCAGAACAGGCCGGTGATCCGGCCGTCGTCGTCCACGTCGATGTTCTCCGCCGCCGGAACGCGGGGCAGGCCGGGCATGGTCATGATCTCGCCGGTGAGCACCACCACAAAGCCCGCTCCGGCGGAAAGCCGGACGTTCTTGACCGTGATGCGGAAGCCCTTCGGCCAGCCGAGCAGGGCCGGGTTGTCGGAAAGGGAATACTGCGTCTTGGCGATGCAGACCGGAAGATTGCCGTATCCCAGCGCGGCGAGGCGGTCCAGCTCCTTCGCCGCAGCGGGCAGGAAATCCACCCCGTCGGCATTGTATATCTCCCGCGCCACCGCCTCCACCTTATCCCGGAGGGGACATTCGTCGGCATAAATCATGCGGAAATGATTGGGCTGGTCGATCAGGCGCAGCACCTCCCCGGCGAGCTCCAGCCCGCCTTCGCCGCCCCGGCCCCATACCTCCGACAGGGCGACGTTCGCGCCGTACTGCGCGCACTGACGGCGGACCAGCTCCAGCTCCGCCTGGGTGTCGGTCGGGAAGCGGTTGATCGCCACCACGGCGGGCAGGCCGAATTTGACCGTGATATTTTGGAGATGCTTGAGCAGGTTGGGCATCCCTTTTTCCAGCGCGGCCAAATCCTCCCGGCCCAGCGCTTCCTTCGCCGCACCGCCGTGATGCTTCAGAGCGCGCACGGTCGCCACGATCACCACCGCATCCGGTTTCAGGCCGGCTTTGCGGCATTTGATGTCCAAAAACTTTTCCGCCCCCAGGTCGGCGCCGAAACCGGCCTCCGTCACCACGATGTCTCCCAGCTTGAGGGCCAGCTTGGTCGCCATGATACTGTTGCAGCCGTGCGCAATATTGGCAAACGGCCCGCCGTGCACCAGGGCGGGGGTATGCTCCAGCGTCTGGACGAGATTGGGCTTCAGCGCGTCCTTGAGCAGGGCCGCCATGGCGCCCTGCGCCTTGAGCTGCCGGCAGGTGACCGGCGCGCCCTCCCGGGTGTAGCCCACCACGATGTCCCCCAGCTTCTGCTTGAGGTCGGCCAGCGAGTTGGACAGGCAGAGGATGGCCATGATTTCGGAGGCGACGGTGATGTCGTATCCGTCCTCCCGCGGCACGCCGTTCATCCTCCCGCCCAGGCCGTCGGTAATCTGGCGGAGCTGCCGGTCGTTCATATCCACGCACCGCTTCCAGGTGATGCGGCGCACATCGATGCCCAGCTCGTTCCCCTGGTGGATATGGTTGTCCAGCATGGCGGCAAGCAGGTTGTTTGCCGCGCCGATGGCGTGCATGTCGCCGGTAAAATGCAGGTTGATGTCCTCCATCGGGATCACCTGCGCCCAGCCGCCGCCGGCCGCCCCGCCCTTTATGCCGAACACCGGGCCGAGGGACGGTTCCCGCAGGGCAAGGACCACGTTTTTCCCCATCCGGTGCAGCGCGTCGCCCAGGCCGACGGTGGTGGTGGTCTTTCCCTCCCCGGCCGGGGTGGGCGTGATCGCGGTGACCAGCACCAGCCTGCCGTCCGGGCGGCCGGCCAGCCGCTTGCTCACGCCGGGGCCGATTTTCGCCTTGTAATTGCCGTACAGATCGATGTCCTGCCGCGTCAGCCCCAGCCCCGCGGCGATTTCCTCGATCGGCTGCGGCGTCACGCTCTGGGCGATTTCGATATCGGACATCCAGGCCTTTGTTTCTTTCATTTTGGTCATCCTTTCGCGCGGACGGGGCGGCAGCCGTCCCGTGCCGTCGTCGATTTTGCGCGGCCCCCCGCCGGGACACGGGACAAGAAGCCCGCGGCCGCGTATCCATACTGTTTATATTACTTTCGACAGGAAGGGCTTGTCAAGAGAAACCCGGCTGTTTCCTTTCCGGCCGCCTTTTAAGCCGCCCCGTTAAAGCCGCAGCAAACCGTCACCTGGCCGACAGGCGGCCAGGTGACGGAGCCTAAAATGCTGCGAATCCGCACGAATACTATGTTTTCTTTGCAGACGTTCCATCATCAGAGAGAAGGAGGACGACCGAAGCCTCCCCCTTCTCTCTGATTTCCCTTCTATACGGCTGGGTTCCTACTTCTTGCTTCTTCTCTTTCGGTTCATAAGGTTTCATACAGTTAATCAATCTAACCACTTTAACAAATTATCCAAGCCTTCTTCAAACTCCAGCAATTCTTCTTCGTTTACGCAAATCTCAACAATTGGCATAACATAGCCATCGCCAAAATACCTCGGGGCAGTAACAAAGCTAACCTGATCTCCAATTTTGACCTTTTCATCTATGCCTTTTTCTTGGACAATTGGCAAGTTATCTCCAACAATTTTGAAACTATTATCATCCAATTGTGGAGCCAGATCTGAAAACCCAAGGTACAATGCCGTTTTGTCCTCATTGTAAGAGATATGGGATACAGTTCCTGTAGCAGTAATATAATTGCTTTTCTGCGAGTAATAATCCCGCTTTTTTGCTGCCGTGCAAGAAGACAGAATGACGACGACTAAGCACAGTAAAAAGAGTTCCAAAGCAACTCTTTTGAAATTAATATTTTTCATTTCACACCGCCTTCAGTCCATGAAAAGCTATGCAGGGGCCCCCTTGTATTTACTAGTCGCCAAGTATGAAAAACCAGCTTCAATATCTTCTTTTGCATGATGCCTGGATTGTACCCCGCCATAAATATCTGCAGTTATCTCCCAAGGCCTACTGTAAATTCCATTTATACTCCCTCCCTTCACAAATTCAAGAAAAGCAAACCTGTGCACAACCTGTATAAACAAAAATTCAACTACATTTTTATCATGGCCAATTTACCTTCAGCCAATCGGAGAAGGTACGGTAAACAATTTGTAAATCACAAAAGCTCCTTTCTCAAAATATATTGCTTTATTATTTCTTCGTGCGTCTTTCTCTGCCAAAATAAATTTATCGACATCTTCTCTATTGTTGAAGAGTCCGTACTCGTTAAGCCTGTTTATTAACTCACTCTGAAACATGTATGAATGATATAACAATTCATTTGCTATACACGAATGATAGTCGGGGAATCGGTCTGCATAGTCGTAGCCTATAAAATTTGTTTCTTTCGCATAGCCTTGATGTAAGCCGAGATTAACGGTCGCCGCAGAATACTCTGCCTCACAATAAAGAATCCGACAGGATAAATCAACATCTCTGCACGCCTGCACGTATGCCTTTACATGTTCTACATTGGTCAAAAGAATAATTGCCTCTGGGTTAAATTGCGCGTCATCTATTCGCTCTTGCACCTCTTTAACCGTATTGTTGCAAATGTTCGAATCAATTAATGGCCACGAATAATTATTGATTCCTTGATAGTTAATTCCATTTATAATATGCTCTCTTTCCATTTGTACTATAAATCCATTAGAGGTGTACATACAATCTCCCTTTCATTTAAACGGGATGTGTTTTTTGCCTCTATAACGAAGGTTCGGACCATCTTTTTTCTGCATTTTCACGTCTCTATTCCAGCTTAACATATGAAACAGCTCATCCAAATCCATATCGATCAACTCCTTAAGGCCAGGGAAGACATTATTTTCCGTCTTCCCTGGCCTTAAGGATTACAGGCCCATTAAGTCTAAGTCTTTTTCGCCGATTTCATGTATAAATTCAATATGCTGGAACCCATATTTCTCTGCATTCCCTTTCAGCTGATTCAGTATAGTTAAATCCATCGAATAGATTTCTACAAACACCGCATCCGTAAAAAAAAGGATCAGTTTGCATTTGCTTTGAAAAAAAGATGAGAATGTGTCTATTGGTTGTATGTCCTGCTCGGACAGAAATGCCAGTATTTTAGCAAAACAAACATAGTAAGAAGCACTGGATATGTCTTGCTGAAACTCCTTTCCGGTTAGCTTTTTTCTTCGAAATAATCCTTTGTTTTCTATCAGAGGCGCAACAAAAATGTCGTCATATTCCACAGTCCATATATAGTCCTCTACAGGCAACCCCTCTAATATTTGAGCTAAAACTTGATCGTACTTATTTGGAATATCGAATCGAATGCCAAAAATATAAATCCCCCCTTTATGCAAACGCTTGGTTTAAAACAGTCGCATTTCCGGTTGTAATGGGTGAGAAAATGCTTCCTCTCCCCTTCCGGCACTATTTCCGCTTTTTTTGCATTGTGGTCTGTCAATACAACGTATGGCCTCCAGAGATGCAATCACGTCTTTGGCATTATAAGCGTAAGACTGAAAAGACAGTTCGCAACTGATACAAAGAAGCGCAGATTATCCCGTATCTCCTTACCCCCATACGGATTTAAAATATTTATCCATTTCCGAATTCCCTGGAAAGAGAATTAAAATCTGTTGTTTTAAAGGTTCTTCTTGACCATGGTTTGTTAAATATGCAGCTAATACATCGTCTGGCTTAAGTTTATGTGCCTTACTGATCATATCCTTTCCAAATTGATAATCGCTATCATAATCGCCAGTTAATGAAAAATAATACGGGAACAAAGTAATCAAATAACCATATAAACATAAGAAAATAAAGTGTTCATTGTAATGCTCTAAGCCATAATTTAAAGTTTCAGCCAAATAATTTTCGGATTTATAATACAATTGGCTTTCATTATTTTGTTGTTCTAAATCCGAAAATGCCAATTCACCCCAACATTGAACCCCCAGCCTTAACAGATCTTGTAAATTTAAAGAATTTTTCCATCTTACATATAGGTAATCAACAATCTCATACCAGGGAGTTCCTTTACTTTCAAGCTGTTCAAGTTCAATATCTCTTTCTAAATAGCAAGTTGGCATGATTTATCCTCCTAAGGGTCTATTGTAGGCGTCAGAAAAACGATATGTACCATCTCTTTCCCAAACTTTTACAATTACCTGTATACCTTTGTCGGCAAAAACCTTCGCATATTCTATTATTCTGGCACCATTTCCATTTTGAATGCCCCGCTCACTAATTTTGTTGCCACTATCTAATACGCTCTGCAATATGGGCACCAGTTTCACCCATGAATCGTGCCCTCCGTTAGGATCAATTCCAAACTTTTGCCATCCAGGCCCGTGAAATTCACGAGTGCCTTTTGAACCTTTTAAAACATGGTTATAATCCGCCTTCCCCCAATCAATTTGATCACTTATGTCATCATCATCTAAATCATCATCTAGGTCGTCATCTAAATCTGAATCGTTAATCAATGAGGCAACCGTAATACCAAGAGCAATAATTCCTGAACCAACAATTGCAAGCGGACCAAGTCCCGCAACAGCTGCAGCCATTGCCCCCCAAACAGCTAGACTGCCTAACCCTCTAAGTGCACCACTACTACATCCAGCGTAATCCACTCTATTAACCGGGTTGTTTTCGCAATATGCGAACATATTGCAACCAATAACTCCATTACCATTAGACACGTATCCATCCGCATTGATAAACCTGCCGGTGACGGGGTCATAGTAGCGGGAGTGGAGGTAATACAGCCCGCTTTCTTCGTCGTAGTAATACCCGCGGTAGCGGAACGGGTTCGCTTTCCCCAGCGTCGCCCCCTTGCTCCCGCCCACGGAGAGAATCCTCCCCCAGCTGTCATATACGTATTCTACCACCACGTTCCCGCTATCGTCAAACAGCCCCAGCACGTCCCCCTGCAGGTTGTAGTAGTAAAACATCTCCTGCCACGTTGTTCCCTCGCGATGCTTATGCAGTATGCGTGACAGTCGGAGAAACTCCTCCGACTGTCACGCATACATTTGTCGATTTCAGATTATTCAAATCCAACCAAATATTCGCTTTTGACTTCTGTCCGAACTTTTTTCACAAACCTTTTATATGAGATTTCACCGCTTTCTACTATCAATTTTTTACCCGCCGCGGTTCTTATAACGATTCTTTCAGATCTTGTTTGATTCTTTTTGACTTGTCGTACTACGGAAACAATTTCACTGAAAGTGAACGAATAAGGTCTTTTAAAAGCTGAAAAAACGATTATTTCTTTTCCTTTTACGCTGACTTTAAAAGTAAGCGTTTTTAAAATTAAATACGTTCCAAGCCAGAAGAAACATCCAAAAATAAGGTAAAAGATAAAATGAGGCAGTTCATCTGATAAAAAAGTAAAACCCAGTATAACCGCCAATGAAACCGATGCGCATATTGTTCCTATTGCTATAACTATCCCTGGTATTATAACAGAAAAATTTTCCTCGGACATTGTTTTGCTCGACTTGTGTCCAGCTTTTTGCATTATAGAAAATATCACCAGCATACAAGCCGGAAGAAAAATTACCAGTAGAATTATTCCAATCTCTATATTAATCGCCTCCTCATCATGGGGCACACCAATAAAGCGGTCCTATTGGTGTAGTCATTTGCCTTTGTTTATAGGATTGCCATGAATCACTTAAAAAGCTTTTTACTCCCATACCGGAAGCCATCCCCAAGTCGGCTACAAAGCCAGATGCAATACCTTTTCCCATAACTTTCAACGACATTTTAGATGCAGTCTTATTTCCCAATTTTGTTAACCCTGCTTTGAATACTGCATCCATGCTGTTACGTCCGGACGTTATGCCAGATACATTTACCGGAACAACTTTACTCACAACCGCACCTATTGTTGCATCCACGACAGTATTCATTACAATTTCTGTTGCTGAATGCTGTTTGCCCCCAGTAACATTTTCAAGTGTTTGCCCGATCAATGTCGATGAACCAGCGCCTACCGCGGCACCTACAACTGGGCCGGCATACAATGTTGTAACACCGCCTATTGCACCACCAACACCAGAACCAACATAAGTTTGCCAACTAGAAAATTGCCATGAACCGCTAACGACACTTGTTGCAACGTCGCTGACAAGCTGCGATGCAACACCAACTATTGCGCCAACTGCTCCTGCAATTAAATCGTCTAATCCAAACCATTGACCGGTAGAATCAGAACGCGAGATGGGATTGTTTTCACAATAAGCGTACATGTTTGTTGACAACACACTAGTACCTGGAGCTTTTATCATAGCATCCGCATTGATGAACCTGCCGGTGACGGGGTCATAGTAGCGGGAGTGGAGGTAATACAGCCCGCTTTCTTCGTCGTAGTAATACCCACGGTAGCGGA
>CAJFTG010000079.1 GCA_904419875.1 Candidatus Avimonas caecicola
ACGCACCGTCCACGGGACGCACCGTCCACGGGACGCACCGTCCACGGGACGCACCGTCCACGGGACGCACCGTCCACGGGACGCACCGTCCACGGGACGGTGGGGAAAAGCGTCTTTCCGTCACCGCAACTGCCGCGCCGCCTGCTCATACAGCGTTTTCATTGCCAGCGCATCTGCCGCCTGCGTCCCTGCGGACTCGCAGATCACCACCGGCGCGTATCCCCGTTGCGCCAGCAGCTCCATCAGCGGCGCGGGTTCGGGGCCGAAGGTTTCATCCGCAAAGGTCAGATGCCGTTTCTCCCCGCCCTGGGAATACTCAATCTTGGAGAAATGCATGTGGAAGCAGCGGGCGCGCTCTTCTCCCAGCTCCCTGGCCACGGTGTCCAGCAGGGCGGCCATCGCCTCCCGGGTATTCACCCCGCCCAGGGTGCGGGCGTTCATATGGCCGAAATCAATACAGGGCAGGAACCGCTCGTCTGCCTTGCAGAAGCCGAGCACTTCGTCCAGGTCGCCCAGCTGGTTGATCTTCCCCATGGTCTCGGGGCACAGACGGATATGGGAAAGCCCCTCCTCATCCAGCGCCGCCTGTGCCTGCCGGAGCGTCTGCGCCGCCAGGGCGGCCGCCTCCCCGCGGGACCTGCCGCCCAGCCCGCCCGGATGCACCACCACCCGGGTTCCGCCCAGCCAGTCCGCCACCCGGGCGGACCGGAGGATGTATTCCACGCTGTTTTCCCGCTTCTGCTCATCGGCGGAGGCAAGGGAAATATAATACGGCGCGTGCAGGGATACGGCGACGCCGTGTTCCGCCGCCTTCGCGCCGATGGCGCGGGCGGAGGCTTCACTGGCGCGCACCCCGTGCCCGCACTGGTATTCGTAGGCCGTCAGGCCCATTCCCTCCAGCCAGCCCGGGGCCTGGAGGATCGATTTGAAGCCCTGCTCATAAAACGCCTCGCTGTTGCCGGCCGGGCCGAACAGCGGACGGCCTGAAATAGCCATAACGCCAAAACTCCTTTACTCCTGTCTTACGAAACGCCGCCGCGCGCCGTTCCCGGCGGCCGCTCCGGGCGGCCGATACCGCCTCTTTCACCCGGCCCCGGCCGGACCGCAGAGGGCTTATCCCCCGGCAGGTCCGCTTTGCCGTCTTTCCCGCTCCGGGCGGGGGAAAAGGCCGGCGGAAGCAAGGAAGCCGGCATCTCCCTCCGGCGTGCGGAAACGGTGCGGCGGGTTTCGGCCGTCCAATCTCTGCATCTGCCGTATTTCCGGGCCGACACGGCCATCCCGCAGCCCGGAGGCTAACCGCACCGGAACGCGGAGCAGGCGACCGACGCCCGGTCTAAGAAACCGGGGCGCGCCTCCCGAACAGCAGCCCATACATACAGCGAATCCCTCCGGCGGGCGGCCCGTCCCATCCGCTTCTTCCCTTTCTTCCTTCATCGCCGACAATCTACCGTAAACTTTACCGCATCCATCGGCACGGCACCCCGGTCCTGCGCTAAAGAGGCGGTAAAGCGTTTTGGCCGTGTGCTTGCCGCATCTCTCCCGCTATGCTGTTTCCTCCGGGTCCGGCAGGCCGTGCTTTCGGCGATAACGCCGGAGGATCCGCCGCTCCAGCATCCGTTTGAAGCGCAGGGTAGGCTGCCGTTCCAGCTCAATTGGCATCAGCTGGATCGACCGTACCCCGGCCAGCCGGGAACCGACGATATCGGTGAAGGTCTGATCCCCCACCGCCGCGCATTCCCGCCGCTTCAGCCCCAGCCGGCGCACCCCGCGCCAAAAGCCGAGCGGAAAGGGCTTGCAGGCCATGGCGATCTGCCGCAGGCCGAGCTTCTTTGCAAACGGCTCCACCCGGCGGGGCATCCCGTTGCTCACCACCGTCAGCGCGACGCCCCGGCCGGCCATCTCCTCCAGCCAGCGCCGGACCGCCGGGTCCAGCTCCTGGCTGCCGTGGGTGGTCAGGGTATTGTCCACGTCCAGCAGGAGGCCGCGCACGCCGAGTGCGCGCAGGTCCTCCATCGTGATATCCGTAATGCGGTTTTTCAGCAGATCCGGGGTGAACAGCGGCATGGTCCTTCTCCTTTTCATTGGCCGCGGGACAGAGAAAACAGCCTTGCCGCCGTTTTCCGCCTTCTTCCGGCAGAGGGGCGCGCGAGGACGCATCCGGTTTCCCCCGCCGCACCGGCCGGAACCTATTCTCTTATGGCCGTTTATTGCAAGGAAAAAGCGGGCATTGCTGCCCGCTTTTCGCACTCTTTTGGCGGCCGCTTACTTGTACTTTCTCTTGCGAGCGGCTTCCGATTTCTTTTTGCGTTTCACAGAGGGCTTCTCGTAATGCTCTCTCTTACGCACCTCGGCGAGAACACCCGAACGGGCGCAGGATTTCTTCCAGCGGCGCAGAGCGCTGTCCAAGCTTTCGTTCTCCTTCACATGTACTTCCGACATTCTATATTCCCTCCCTCCGCCATCCATAGCAGGGGTAAACCTTCCTATGATCTCGGTATGCAAGAAGCATTATACAACAGCCCGCGCCTTTCGTCAAGCGTTTTGGGCAATTCGACCGCCGGAAATTTTTCCACAGAATTTCCAACCCCTGGCGGCGGATCAGGCTTTTTTTACCACGATATTGACCAGCTTGCCCGGCACATACAGCTCTTTGACGACCGCCATCCCCTCCAGCGCCTGCACAATCCTGTCGTCGGCCCTGGCGGCGGCGAGAGCCGCCGCGGCGTCCGCATCGGCCGGGATGGTCGCCCGGGCGCGCAGCTTGCCGTTGACCTGCACGGCAATCTCCACCGTGCCCTCCCGGCACTTGGCGGGGTCATAGGCGGGCCACTGCGTACCGGCGATCTGGCCGCCGTAGCCCAGAAGCTCCCACAGCTCCTCGGTCATATGGGGTGCAAAGGGGTTGAGCAGGATCAGCAGAATCCGGTACTCCTCCCTCGTCACGCCCCCCGCCGCGGACAGGTCGTTGAGCAGGGCCATCATCGCGGCGATGGCGGTGTTGTATTTGAGCGCCTCGATATCCTCGCCCACCTTGCGGATGGCTTTGTTGAAGGGGATCTCCAGCGCAGGGCGGATCCCCTCCCCCGGGACGACGGCGTCCTGCAGCGCCCACACCCTCTCCAGAAAACGGCGGGAGCCGCGGATGCTGGCGCTGGACCAGGGGGCGGCCTTTTCAAAATCGCCGATGAACATTTCATATACGCGCAGGGTGTCCGCCCCGTATTCCCGCACAATCTCGTCCGGATTGACCACGTTGCCCCGGGATTTGGACATCTTCTCCCCGTTTTCCCCGAGGATCATGCCGTGGCTGGTCCGCTTGGCGTACGGTTCGGGCGTGGGCACCACGCCGATGTCGTAAAGGAATTTGTGCCAGAAGCGGCTGTAAAGCAGGTGCAGGGTGGTGTGCTCCATCCCGCCGTTGTACCAGTCCACCGGCAGCCAGTATTTCAGCGACTCCGCCGAGGCAAGCGCCTGGTCGTTATGCGGGTCGCAGTACCGCAGGAAATACCAGGAAGAACCCGCCCACTGGGGCATGGTGTCGGTCTCCCGCCTGGCCGGCCCGCCGCAGTGCGGGCAGGTGGTATTTACCCAGTCTTCCGCCGCCGCCAGGGGGGATTCCCCGTTGTCCAGCGGCTCATAGCTGTCCACCTTGGGCAGAGTGACCGGCAGCTCGCTTTCCGGCACCGGCACAAACCCGCACTGATCGCAGTGGACAATCGGAATCGGCTCGCCCCAATACCGCTGCCGGGCGAACACCCAGTCCCGCAGCTTGTAGTTGACCTTGGTCTCCCCGATTCCCTTTTCGGTCAGCCACTCCACAATCCGCTTTTTGGCCTCGTCCACGCTCAGCCCGTCCAGGAAGCCGGAGTTGACCATCACGCCGGTCGCGCAGTCGGTAAACGCTTCCTTCTGCACGTCCCCGCCCTTGACCACCTCGACAATCGGCAGGCCGAATTTCCTGGCAAACTCCCAGTCGCGGGTGTCGTGGCCCGGCACCGCCATAATCGCGCCGGTGCCGTAGGAAACCAGCACGTAATCCGAAATATAGATCGGGATCTCCTTCCCGTTCACCGGGTTGATCGCCCGCACTCCCTCCAGCATGACGCCGGTTTTGTCCTTGGCGATTTCGGTGCGTTCAAAATCGGACTTCCGGGCCGCCGCCGCCTGGTATTCACGCACCGCGTCCAGGTTGGTCAGGCGGTCCGCCCAGGTCCCGATGAGCGGGTGCTCCGGCGACATGACCATATACGTCGCGCCGAAAAGGGTGTCCGGGCGGGTGGTATAAATTTCCACATCCTCCCCGGCGGTGGTGGCGAAGCGCACCTGCGCGCCGGTAGAGCGCCCGATCCAGTGAATCTGCTGGGAGCGCACCCGCTCCGGATAATCCACCAGGTCGAGGTCGTCGATCAGCCGCTGGGCGTATTCGGTGATTTTCAGCATCCATTGGGATTTCACCTTGTGAACCACCTCGCCGCCGCAGCGCTCGCAGACGCCGCCGACCACCTCTTCGTTGGCCAGCACGCATTTGCAGGAGGTGCACCAGTTGACCGCCATCTCTTTCTTATAGGCCAGCCCGTGCTCAAACAGCTTGAGGAAAATCCACTGCGTCCACTTGTAGTAGGACGGGTCGGTGGTGTTGACCTCCCGCGTCCAGTCAAAGGACAGGCCGAGCGACTGGAGCTGTGCCTTGAACCGCGCGACGTTGTTCTTCGTCACGATTTCGGGATGGATATGGTTTTTGATCGCATAATTTTCCGTCGGCAGGCCGAAAGCGTCCCAGCCCATCGGGTACAGGACGTTATAGCCCTGCAGGCGGCGCTTGCGCGCCACCACGTCCAGCGCCGTATAGGAGCGGGGATGTCCCACGTGAAGCCCCTGTCCCGAGGGATACGGGAACTCGACCAGCGCGTAAAACTTCGGCTTGCCGGAATCGTTCGACGCGGCGAAGGTGTTGTTGTCCTGCCAGATCGCCTGCCATTTCTTCTCAATGGCGGATGGGTCGTACCTGTTCATTCGCAATCATGCCTTTCATGCCTATACTCAAGCCGCGAAGCCATACGCGGCCAACCCTGCCCGGAAAAGGCGGCCGCTCACGGCTGCGGCACAAAATCGGAGAGGGGCAGCGCCTCGCCGTCCTTCCACAGACGCTCCAGATCGTAGAAGGCGCGGGTTTCCCCATAAAAAACGTGGACGATGACGGCGCCGTAATCCATCAGAATCCAGCGGGAGGAGTTGTACCCCTCCACCCGCTCGGGCTTCACGCCCTGTTCGCCCAATTCGTATTCCACATAATCCGCCAGCGCCTTCACCTGGGTGGAGCTGGTACCGGTCGCGATGACAAAATAGTCCGCGATCACGGTCAGGTCCCGCACCCCGATAATTCGGATTTCCTCCGCCTTGTGCTTATCCAGCGACCCGGCGATCTGGCGGACAAGTTCTTTGGGTTCCATCTTCATTTTCATCCTTTCGGGCCCGCGGCGGTCAATCGCGTCGGTACGGGCCGTATCTCAGGCGGCGGCCGTGGTGGTCGCGCCCTCCGTCGTGGTGGTCGCCACCGCACCGGACTGCTGCACGGCGATTTCGGACAGCACCTGCCGGCGGCTGTCCGGCTCCCCCTCCCATTCGGCGGGCAGCTCCAGCGCATCTGCCTGTACGGTCCCGCCATAGGGGTTGAAAGCCTCGTTCACCAAGGCGGCGAGAGCCGCCCGGTTGGGGGCGAAATAGGTGCCGCCGTCCTGGCTCACGCTGCCCCCCGGCAGGATATACGCCGTCATCGACGCGGGCTCCATGTCCTTCATCGCCAGCAGGAGATCGATCATTTCCTGCCGGGTGTGGTCGGAAAGAATCGGCGTGGAGCCGTTCATCAGCGGGCCGAGGGAGTCGTTGGAAAGCTGGGCCTCCGTCTGGCGGACCAGCCGCTGGAACACGCCGAGCAGCACCTGGCGCTGCTTGAGCATCCGGTTGATATCTCCGTCGACGCCGCTGCCGCCGTTCATCGCATAATATACGGCCGCCTCGCCGTCCAGTGTCTGCACGCCGGCGGGATAATCCACCTCGCCGACCGACAGCGCGCTTTCCAGATTCACGTCCACGCCGCGCAGCAGGTTCACCAGCTTGACCAGCGCCTCCTGCGGAATCAGGAAATACCCGTCCACCGGCAGGCCGAGCTGGGCGTTGAGCGCGCGCAGCAGCTCCTGGGATGCCGAGCCCTTTTTCTGCGTGACCGTCGTCCCGCAGACCGTATGCCTGCCGTCCGCAATCTCCTCGTCCGAAAGCTGCTTCCGGCAGGTTTCGCACCAGTTCAGCGGCGTGGGGCTGGACCAGATCTCGGTAATCCGCTTCGCCGTCTCCCCGCCGTAATAGGTGTCCTTCGGCAGCTGAAGGATATTCACCGTTTCCTTCTGTTTATCCCAGCAGAGGATGGACAGCGCCTCAAGCGGCTTGGATTCCGAAGGGGCGTCCTCCTCGTCCTCGCCAAGGATCCCCAGCACGTAATACGCGACCTTATCCTGATCGGCCGCAGGGGTGGTGGTGTGCTGTGTCAGCTCCACCGTGCCGGGATCCTGCTCCGGCGCGACCATGGCCCGATACACCGAAACGATCCCGAAAATCAGAAAAATCAGCACCGCGACGATAATCGTCACCAGCACGGCAATCAGCACAGCCCGCCTGGTCTTGTCGTTTTTCTTCCGTTTCCTGTTCCCCGTGCGCGCGGCGGTTCCGGCTTTCGGCGCCGCCTTTTTCGCCGGCTGGGTACGGTTCCGGCTGTTCCCGCCGCCGCGGCCGTTCCCGTTTCGATTGCTTGCGTTCGGCAAAACCCAATCATCCTTTCGTACAGGCCGGAGGGCGCCCCGCCAAACGGGGGCGCCGGATAGTCTCAGGCTTTCCCGCCGTCCGCCGTCCGGCCCTCCAGCCGGGCGGCGACCAGCTCGTTATAGGCGTATACCGCGTCCGGATGGATGGCGAGGCCCCGTTCCGCCAGGTCGCGGATGGTGTAAGCCAAGCCATACTCCATTGCGGGGGCGCTGCCCTTCTCCGCCAGGCGGCGCATCTCCTCCACGTCGTCATACTTCCGGTCGGCCGAGGTGAAGTCCGCCACAAACAGCGTCTTTTCCAGCGGGGACATCCCCGCGCGGCCGGTGGTATGGTACCGCACGGCCGCCACGATCTCCGGGTCGTCCACATGGAGCACCCGCTCAATGAACGCGGCTCCGGCGATCGCATGCCAGAGATTGGGAGAAACCCGCTCGGCATTGTCGAGTATTATATCAAAATCCCGCAGGATTTGCAATAACGCCGCCGGTTTCTCATCCTTAAGAATATCGTGCAGGATGCCGGCGGTGCGGGCCTTCTGCGGGTCGGCGCCGTACAGCGGGGCCAGGCGCGCCGCCTGCTCCGCCACCGCCAGCGAATGCCGGAAGCGCTTGTCCGTCAGCCTCCCCCGGATGATCTCCGTAAATTGCTCGTCCGTCTGCATGGTCTTCACCGGCCCCTTTCCCGTATACAGCTTCCGGCCGATCACGTATTCCGCTACCGCTTCGGGCAGCAGCCCTTCGGCAGCAAGTCCGTGCACGGCGCCGGTCCCCGCCCGCAGCCGTTCCCGAAGCGCGGTGGAGGAGACGCGGAATTCCGGGATATCCTCCACCGCGCAGCGGGCGCCCCGCTCCCGGAGCGTCTGCGCGCACTCCTGCAGCTCCCGCAGGCTCACGCCGTCCCGCGGCGCGGCGCAGAGCACCGCCAGCCGGGCGATTTGTTCAAAGCGGTTCCAGGTGCCGAGGGTCAGGAACATGTCCGCGCCGGTGAGCAGATACCACACGGCGTCCGGCTCCTGCTCATGCAGGGCGGCGAGGGTGTCGGCCGTGAAGCTCGCCCCTCCCCGGCGGATCTCCAGGTCGGAAACCGCAAAAAGCGGGTCGTCCCCCACGGCCAGGCGGCACATCGCCAGCCGGTCCTGCGCGGGCGCCATGCTCGCCTTCCTTTTATGGGGCGGCACATAGGTGGGCATCAGCACCACTTTATCCAACCGGAGCCGGCGGGCAAATTCCCGCGCCAGACGCAGATGCCCGGTGTGGACGGGGTCGAAGGTGCCGCCGAACAGGGCGTAGCGTTTTTCGCCGCCCGCGCCGCATTTTTCCTCCATGGTACAGGTGATCCTTTCTAAGTGAATCGGACAGGTCCGGTCCGGTTTCCGCCGGAGCCCCGGAGCAACCGGAGAAATCCGGCATAAACCGGCAAAACCTCCGCCTTCCGGCCGGGTTCCCGGCGCCGGAGGCGCGGGCGGCGGACGCAGCCCTTTTCCTTACCGGCGGGTGTCCCGCGGGAGCCGGATCTTCGGCTCCTTTTCGTTGCGGCGATAGAGCACAAAGGTGCGGCCGATCACCTGCACCACCTCGGCCTGCGCGGCGGCGGCGATTCGTTCCGCCGCCTCCCGCGCGGTCAGGGGGCAGGTCTCCAGCACCCGGCCCTTGAAAAGCTCCCGGGCGGTCAGCGCATCGTCCGCCTGTTTGATGAGCGCGTCGGAGAGCTCGCCCTTCCCCACGTGCAGAATCGGGTCGAGGGAATGGGCCATGGAGCGCAGGCCGGCGCGCTGCTTACTGGTCAGCAATGAAAATCTTCCTTCCTAGTTTACGGAATACCGGCGTGTTTCATCCGGTTTTTCCCGATTATTTTTCGGGGGCTTCTTCCTGCGCGGCCTTTTCGGAAAGCCGGCGGTCCCGGAGCAGGTAATCCTCCAGCCTGGCGGCAAAAAGCCGCAGGGCGTTCCCCCGGTGGCTGATCGCGTCCTTTTCCTCATCGGACAGCTCGGCGTAGGACATGCCGCCGTCCACCACGAAAAGCGGGTCGTAGCCAAAGCCGTTTTCCCCCACCGGGGTAAACCCGATCCGGCCGGGACATTCACCCTGCGCCTCCACCCTGTCCCCGTTCGGGAATACGCAGCAAACGGCGGATACGAATTTCGCCCCGCGTTCCTCCTCCGGCACGCCGTCCAGCTCCCGGAGAAGCTTGCGGTTGCGGTCGGCGTCCGACGCCCCCTCCCCGGCATAGCGGGCGGAATACACCCCCGGCGCACCGTCCAGCGCCTCCACCATCAGCCCCGAATCGTCCGCCACGGCCGGGAGCCCCGACTGCCGGCAGGCCGCGGCCGCCTTTAAAAAGGCGTTCTCCTCAAAGGTGGCGCCCGTCTCCTCGACCTCGTCCAGCTTCAGGCCGGCCTCGGCGTCGGTCACCGCGTCGATGCCGAGCGGTTTCAAAATCCGGGAAAGCTCCGCCAGCTTTTTGTAATTGTGAGTCGCAATGATATATGTGTTCACGTTTTCACTTCCTGCTGTGTTTTTATGGCTGAAATCGCACTGCATAATTCCGGGCAGGAAATTTCAAACCAGGTGTCGGCAAAGACTTCGGCCCCTTTGCCCATCGTCCAGCCCTGTATTTGGATAGTCTTTCCGTTTTTATCGGTCATAAAAATCTGCCAGTCCGGCGTGCCGGGCGACTGCCCCGGCGGATAAGCCCTGGAAAACTCCGCCGCTTCCAGCAGTTCGGCCGCCGGCAGCTCGTATTTCGCGCCATTGGCACTATCCGTAAAGGTAACGGCGCCGGTTTCCGGCAGCCCCTGCAGAATGCTCTGCCATTCCCGGCCGGCCGCCCAATTTTTCAGCGGATAAACGGCTTCATCCCAAAAAATCCAGAGCAGGAACCCGCCGGTCAGCGGCACAACTATCCCCATAGGAAGCAGAACGCCGCTCCCTTTTCCCCTCGCCAGACATCGGTCCCCCCTTTGCTATTCTTCAAACAGGGCCCGGGCAAAATCATCGGGGTCAAAAGGCTGGAGATCGTCCACGCCCTCGCCAACGCCGACGAACTTCACCGGCACGCCGAGGTCTTCCCGGATGGCGAGGATTACGCCGCCCCGCGCGGTGCCGTCCAGCTTGGTCAGCACGATGCCGGTGATCCCGGCCGCGTTTTTGAATTCCCGCGCCTGATTCACCGCGTTCTGCCCGGTGGTCGCATCCAGCACCAGCAGAACCTCCTTGTCCGCGCCGGGAAGCTCCCGGTCGAGCACCCGGCCGATCTTGGAAAGCTCGTCCATCAGGTTCTTCTTGTTGTGCAGCCGCCCGGCCGTGTCGCAGATCAGGATATCCGCGCCCCGCGCCCTGGCCGCTGCCGCCGCGTCGAAAACCACCGCCGCCGGATCGGAATTCGGCGCGTGCCGGACGATCTCCGCCCCGGCGCGGTCCGCCCAGATGTCGAGCTGCTCGATCGCCGCCGCCCGAAAGGTATCCGCCGCGGCGAGGATCACCTTTTTCCCCTCCGCCTTATACCGGGCGGCGAGCTTGCCGATGGTGGTGGTCTTCCCCACCCCGTTCACCCCGATCACCAATATGACCGAGGGTTTGGTCGACAGCTGCATCTCCTGCCCGCCGCGGAGCAGCTCGGCCACAGTCTCCTTCAGCAGCGCGCGCACCTCGCCGGGGTCGGTGATGCCTCTCTCCTTGACTTTTCTGCGCAGTTCCCCGCAGATGTGGGCGGCGGTATTCGCCCCCGCATCCCCCATGATGAGGATCTCCTCCAGCTCCTCAAACAGCTCCTCGTCAATCCTGGTGAAGGAGCGGAGCATGGTGGTGACCGAACCGACGATGGAGTCGCGGGTTTTTTTCAGCCCCGCGCTGATTTTTTCAAAAAAGCCCATAAATCCAATCCCTTTTCTTTGTGTTTGCCGTGTTCCTTCCGGCCGGAGGGCCGGAAGGGCGCAACCGTATTATACCACAAAGCCGCCCTCCCGAAAAGATAAAAACGGAAGGCCGCCGCGTCCGTCACAGGGAGGAGGACGAAAGCCCCAGCTTCTCCTCCACCTCGCTGGCCCGCAGCTCCAGCAGC
>CAJFTG010000080.1 GCA_904419875.1 Candidatus Avimonas caecicola
TGTCAGCGTACCCAACGACTTAACAAAAATCAAAAGCAAGCTGGCGTTCAACCTGACGAAACGCCAGCTCATTTGTTTTGGCGGCGCGGCGCTCATCGGGATTCCCACCTACCTGCTCATCCGTTCGGTGATCGGGAACACGGCGGCCATGCTGCTGATGATTGCGCTCATGCTCCCGTGCTTTTTCTTCGCCATGTACGAGCGCGACGGACTGCCCTTTGAAAAGGTGCTGCGGAACATTGTTCGTTCCCGGATTCTGTGGCCCCGGACACGGCCCTACAAAACCGAAAACTTTTACGCCTATCTGATGAACGACCGAAAGGAGGATGCACAGCTTGCGCGACACCAAGCAAAGAAAGCGCCCGGAAAAAAGGGCCGCCGCTAACCACCGGCGCGGCCCGCAAACCGCCCAGCAGACGATCCCTTACCGGGAAATGCTGCGGGACGGAATATGCCGGGTGAATGATAACACCTATACCAAGACCCTGTGTTATGAGGACATCAATTACGCGGTGGCGTCGGCGGACGATCAGGCTGCTATCTTCGACGGCTATTGCGCGTTTCTCAATTACTTTGACAACGCCCTGCCGTTCCAGCTTTCCTTTGTCAACCACCGCACCCGACCGGAAAACCGCTATGCCGTCAATATCCCCATGCGGCACGACGAATACGACAGCATCCGGGCGGAGTTTACGTCCATGCTGAAAAATCAGATTGCCAAAAGCAACAACGGCTTTGTCCGTTCCAAGTATCTGACCTTTGGCGTGGAGGCCGAGGGACTGGAAGCGGCCCGCCGGAGGCTGGAACGGATCGAGGCGGACATCATGGGGAATTTCAAGCGGCTGGGCGCAGAGGCCCGCCCGCTGGATGGACGGGAACGGCTGGAGGTGCTGCACAGCCAGCTTCATCCGTCCGGGCGGGAGCCGTTCTGTTTTGACTGGAAGCTGATCCCCCAAACCGGCATGAGCACCAAGGACTATATTGCCCCCACCGGCTTTGATTTTCGTCACAGCCGGTTTTTTCGTGTGGGTGCCACATGGGGCGCGGCTTCGTATATGCAGATTATGGCGTCCGAGCTGTCCGACAAGCTCCTGCGGGAGTTGCTGGAAACCGACGCGGAAATGACCGTCACCATGCACATCCGGGCGGTGGATCAGGCCAGGGCGATCAAGATGGTGAAAACCAAGCTGACCGACATTGACCGGATGAAAATGGACGAGCAGAAAAGGGCAAGCAAATCGGGGTATGACTGGGACATTCTGCCGCCCGATCTCGTGACCTTTTCCAAGGACGCGGCGGCGCTGCTGACCGATTTACAGAGCCGGAACGAGCGCATGTTTTTGCTGACTTTCCTTGTCGTCAATCTCGCCCCCACCAAACAGCAGCTTGAAAGCGACCTGTTCACGGTGGCGGGGATTATGCAGAAACACAACTGCCTTTTGAAGCGGCTGGACTTCCAGCAGGAGCAGGGCTACATGAGCAGCCTGCCGCTGGGGTACAACGGGATTGAAATTCAGCGGGGCATGACGACCAGCAGCACGGCGATTTTCGTCCCCTTTATGACCCGTGAGCTGCGCATGGGCGGCGAGGCGCTGTACTACGGTATGAACGCCCTATCGAACAACGTCATCATGGCCGACCGCAAAAAGCTGAAATCTCCCCACGGACTGTATCTCGGTTCCACGGGAACAGGAAAGAGCTTTTGCGGAAAACGGGAAATCATCAACGTGTTTCTTGCTACCCAAGACCGCATCATCGTGGAAGATCCGATGGGGGAATATGCCCCGCTGGTAAAGCGGCTTGGCGGACAGGTGTTGACCATTTCCCCCGACAATCCCTCTCGGCATTACATCAATCCGATGGATATTCAACTGGACGCCGCTGATGCCGAAAGCGCCCTTTCCATGAAAGCGGACTTCCTGCTTTCCCTGTGCGAACTGATACTCGGCGGAAAGGACGGGTTGCAGCCGATAGAAAAGACGGTGATCGACCGCTGTGTGCGGCTGGTATACCGGGAGCTGGCGCTGGGGATCGGGGACGGGAAAATGCCCCTGCTCCAAGACCTTTATGCGGTGCTGTGCGAGCAGCCGGAGCCGGAGGCCCAACGGATCGCCACGGCGTTGGAGCTGTACTGCACCGGCAGCCTCAACCTGTTCAATCACCATACCAACGTCAATTTGGATAACCGGGTGGTGTGCGTGGTGCTCAAAGGCATGGGCGAAAATCTGCGGAAAATCGCCATGCACATTGTCAATGAGCTGGTGACGCAGGCGGTGGGCCGGAACTTTGCGGAGGGCCGGGCGACATGGTGCTACTTCGACGAGTTTCACATTCTCTTGCAGGACGCTTTGAGCGCTTCCTATTTCGTCCGGGTGTGGAAGATGCTCCGCAAAATGGGCTGTGTGGCGTCGGCCTTGACGCAGAACGTCAAGGACTTGCTGTCCAGCCGGGAGATTGAGAACATTTTGGAAAATTCCGACTTCATGATCCTGCTGGCACAGGCGGCTGGCGACCGGGCAATCCTTGCCAAGCAGCTTGGTATTTCCGAATACCAGCTTTCCTACATCTCCCACAGCCACCCCGGCGAGGGCCTGCTGTTTTACGGCAGTACAACCATTCCATTTGTAGACCGTTTCCCGCCGGGTGAAATCTACAACCTGCTGACGACCCGGCCGGAGGACGTGGCAAAGGAGGCGCGGAATGGGTGACGGAGAACGCCAACCACAGGCCGATGACTTCGGGCAGAGGGGCCCCGCAAAGCCTGCTTTGTGGGGAGAAGCCGGAGCTATCGGAGCGGTGCATACTTCGGGCCAAGTTGGCCCGAAGTTGCATAGCGCAGTTAGCGACGGCGAGGCCCGAAGTGCCGAGCCGGAGGCCCGAAGCGCCGAACCGGAGGCCGCTCCCTCAAAGTTTCGGGAAACCAGCAGTATTCCCCAACCGTCCGAGCGGCTGCATCAGGGGGCGGATTCCTCCGGCTTTGCCGCCCGCAGGGACAAGAGATCGGCTTACCGTGCCGAACGCACGGGTGCCAAGCTGGATGCGGCCAAACAGAAGCAGGCAAAGCAGAGGCCGTCCCAGAAGCCCGGCCCGGTTAAAGCGGCACGGCAGACAATACAGGCGCAGGCATGGCGGACTGTCCACGGGAAAATTTATCAGGCGGAACAGGAAAACGTCGGGATAGAGGCCGCGCACCGGACGGAGCTGGCCGGGGAGTCCGCGCTGCGCGGCACGTCCCGGTTTATAAAGCAGCGGCGGCGCACCCGTCCGGCCCGGAACGTCCGCAAGTGGGAAAAGCGGGACATCAAGGCCAAGGCCGACCTGCAACTGCGCAAGCTGGCACAGGAAAACCCGGAACTGAAAAAGTCCGCCCTTTCCCGTTTGGTGCAAAAGCAGCGGGTCAAACGGCAAGTACAGAAACAAGCGCGCAGCACCGCCAAGCACGGCGCACAGGCGGCTAGAAAAACAATGGCGTCAGCCGGGCGGTTTACGGCGGCTGTGGTGCGCTTCTTTACCATGCGGCCGCTGGCCCTGCTGGCAATGGGGATTGTCCTGCTGCTGATCGTCACGCTGCAAGCCTGCATGGGGCTGGTGGCGTCCATCGGCGGCGGAGGTGCGGGCGGCGTTGGTGGGGCCGCTGGAAACGCCGACGCCATTTATACCAGCATGGAGCAGGAGCTTCCGGCTTCCATTGACAAGCTGGAAGCCGACAACCCCGGCTTTGACGAGTACCGGCGCAAGCTCGGCCCTATCGGACATGACCCTGCCGAGCTGCTGGCGTTCGTATCCGTGTTCGGTGAGCTTTCGGAGGAAGAACTGAAAAGCACCTTGCAGGCGGTTTTTGATAAGCAGTACCAGCTTACCGGCAAAGAGGTGACGGAAACGCGGGAAACGGTGGACGAAAACGGCAAGGTTACGACCAAGCAAGTCCGTGTTTTTGAAACCACGCTGATCGTCATTCCATTTTCCGAAGCGGCGGCGGGCCAGCTTACGCCCGAACAGCTTGCCAGGTTCCAGCAAAACATCAATAAGGAGGCTTCGGCTTGAACCCCAAAATTGAACGAGTCTGTAAAGACATAGACAAAACCAAAGGCAAAATCAGCGAACTGCAAACACGGCTGCGGGAACTGGAAAAGCAGAAAACCGAGCTGGAAAACACCGAGATTGTGGAAACGGTGCGGGGCATGGACATTTCCCTTTCCGATCTGGCCGCCATGCTCCGGGCCGCTCATGTGACTTCGGGCCAAGTTGGCCCGAAGTCCGAAACAACCAACAAGGAGGCAACCAAAGAATGAGAAAACCGAAACGACTGGCGGCGCTGTGCGCCGCTTTTTTCATGGGCCTTTGCCTGTGCTCTGCCGCTGTCCAGGCGGAGGAAGCTCCTGCGGGATCGGCAAGCTCCGCGCCGGAAAGCTCTGCTCCGGCCGGGGCCGATTTGCCGTCCGGCACGGGGACGGTAAAGGAGGTGTATACCGACGAGGAGGGGCGTAAGTTTTACACCGTCCAGACCCCGGCGGGCAACACTTTCTATCTGATTATCGACTTTACCCAGCAGACGGAAAACGTGTATTTCCTGGATGCGGTGGCGGAAAAGGATTTGCTGGCCTTGATTGAGCAGGCGGGCGGTACGGTTGCGACTGTCCCCGAAAGCTCCGCTCCCGACACGAATACCGGGGACGCTCCGACTTCCGAGCCGTCCGGCGGTGCGGCGTCTGAACAGCCGGAGGCCGAAAACCGCAGCGGCCTATTCAGCATGATTTTGATTGTGGCGGTCGTGGTGATCGGCGGCGGCGTAGCGCTGTACTTCAAGGTGCTCCGCAAAAAGCGCAGTAATCCGAGCACCCATGAAGAATACGAGGAGGACGACATTTCCGACGAGCCGGAAACCGATCTGCCGCCTTGGGACGACAAAGCATGAAAGAACTCATAGATTTCTTTCATGCTTGCGAGTTTTGCCGCTTTCGTGTCGGAGCGACACGAATTTGCCGCACGGCGGCAAACCGCACAAAACGTCGCGGAATACTTGGGAAAGGATGAAACAGGCATATGTATAACTTTACCGACAGCCCTTTTGAAAGAATGATGAAACAGCGGCCACCCGGCTACCGGGAGCCGGTGGCCGTTCCGCCGCCCGGTTCCCCCTGTCGGGGCTGTACCATCTGGCGGGGGATGGCCTGCATAGGGCTGTGCCGCCGCAAAATAAAGCCCCCGGCAAAGGAGGGAACGACTTCGGGCCAAGTTGGCCCGAAGTCACGGAATGGCAAATGACAAAGCGCCGTCCCGCGAGCTGACCCGTACCGAACGGACGGCGATCCGCAGGCTGGTGAAGCGGTGTGCGAACTATGATGCGGAATATGGCTGCCTGCCGCTGGACGGCCCCTGTTATATGCTGGGCAAATGGTGGACAGGCGGGTACTGCCGGTATTTTCAGGAGGCCGTTCTGCCCCTCGATCCGGCATTGGAAGCCGCCCTCACCGCCGAAGGCCCGCGACCGGAGTTTAAGGTCTGCCCGATCTGCGGTGGAGCCGTGGCCCCGGACGGGCGGCAAGCATACTGTTCGGCGGCCTGTGCCAGAATAGCCCTGCGGCGGCAGAAGCGGGATTATATGCGGAGGAAGCGGGGGTGATATGTGGAAAATTAGGCCCCGGAAAACCCGCTGATTGCAAGGCGTTCCGGGGCTGATTTTGAGGTGGGCTATGTATTTCTATGGCCTGCCCCTGTTTTATGCAGATACTTTCCACATTTTAGAAAGGATACGCTATGGACAAAAATCAAGGCTACTCCATTCTGAAAGCCGTTATACTGGAAAATGGTCGGGGTTTTGCCCTGGGGCATCATCCCACGGCGCCATCCCCTTATGTAACCTGGGCCTGCTACGATGACGAAAAGGGCCAGCGGCAATATGAATGGGGGCATTACGGGAACAATCTACCCGCTATGGAAAAGGATTTTGCAGACCGGGTGCAGGAGTATCAGCGTCTTTTCAAGGTCAAAGTCGTACAAGTCGAAGCCCCCGGCCTCTATAAGTATTACTCCATTCAGCGGCCTGTGGACATCGGCACGTTCCCCAAACCACCCCACAACGCCCCGGATGAGCTCGTCAACTACGATCAGCGCGTCCCGGTGGAGGGCGGCGCGTTCCTGGCATGGGGCCATCTGACCTATACCAAACCTTTGACAGAAAAGCAGGTGTCGGACTATGAGCTGCGGCCCGCCCCTTATATTTCCGAGTTGTCCCGGAAAGGCGGCGACAGACCCCGCCCGATTGCCGAACAACTGAAAGCGGCCCAAAAGGAGGCACAGGAGCACCGGGCCTTGGACGCGCCCAGAAAGGAAGCCCCTGACCGGAGCGACAGATAAGGAGGACTGTTATGGAAAAGAAGCGTGAACAGGATTTCGACAGCCAGGAGGCCCAGCGGCTTTCCGGGATATTCAGCACACCGTTCTCCGCCCGCCCCACGGAACGGGAAAAGCCGCTGGACAAGGTAAAGCCGCCAACCCAAAAAAGCCGAACATGGGAACGGGAGCGGTGAAACGGCGCAAGCGGGACATCCATCTGCATGTCATGGTAACGCAGGAGGAACTGGACGCGATCCGGGAGCGGATGGCCGAGGCGGGCGTCACCAACGCCGGAGCTTATCTGCGGAAAATGGCGCTGAATGGGTATGTGCTACATGTTGACCTCGCGCCCGTCCGGGAGCTGGTTTCCTTGCAGCGGCGCTGCGCCAACAATCTCAATCAGGTTGCTATACACGCCAACACTGTCGGCGTGTATCCAGAGGAGATCGCCGGGCTTCAGCGGGACTATACCGAACTGTGGGGCAAGGTGTCCGCTGTGTTGGAGCAGCTTGCAGAGGTAGTGAAAATGTAAAGATGCGGGGAGCGGTTTGAGAACCGTTCCCCGCATTTTCTGCTATGGGAGAACTTCGGGCCAAGTTGGCCCGAAGTGACGCCCAAATCGACATCCTTGACCGCCCTTTTTTCCTACTGTATGATAAGCGGGAAAGGCCCCCAGCCGATCTGCTGGGCCAGCCGGGACAAGATTCGTGCGGCGGCGACAAACTTGAGGCCCCCACCGCCCAGAGGTATAATGGACATGTAGAATAAAGGTCATACAGAAAGGAGCTTGTTCCCATGAAAACCTTACTCAAACTGCCGTTCAAAATCCTCGCCATTCCCTTTGCTCTGGCGTTTTTTGTGCTGGGCCTAGCCATGCAGTTTTTGGGCTGGGTATCCGGATGGGTGCTGGCGCTGGTATCCTTGTTGTTCGCTGTCGGGGGCGCTATCCTGCTGTTTCAAGGAGAGGCGTACAGCGGCATAGGGCTGCTGGTGATGGGATTCCTTGCTTCGCCGTTCGGGATTCCAGCCTTTGCCGAAGCGATGGCGGACTTGTTGTACGGCCTGAACAGCTCCCTCATGGGCTTTATTGCGGGATGACAGCGGTAGGGCGGCGGTCGTTCTGGCCGCCGTTTTTTGTCGGGAAAGGAGGCGAATTGTTTGGCAACCGTCTTTCTCAAAGCCCACCATATCAGCAAGGGCGAAACCATAGCACAGTCGATGAAAGACCGCTTTGACTATGGGCAAAACCCGGTAAAGACGCGGGACGGTGATTTGATTGCCGCTTACGAGTGCGATCCCAAAACTGCCGACGCGGAGTTTTTGCTCTCCAAGGCCAAGTACAAAGCCATAACGGGCCGGGAACAAAAAAGGGACGAGGACGTGCTGTGCTATCAGATCCGCCAAGCCTTTCCGCCCGGCGAGCTGGATGCGGAGGCGGCACTGGCGGTCAGCTATGAACTGGCGATGCGCTGGACAAAAGGAGCTCACGCCTTTTTTGTGGTATCCCACATTGACCGGCCCCATCCGCATTGTCATATCTACTACAATTCCACCACGCTGGACTGCACCCGGAAATTCCGGGACTTTTTAGGGTCGGGCCGGGCCTTGCGGCGGTTGTCCGACCGGGTATGTATCGAGCACGGCCTGTCGGTGATCGCCAACCCCAAGCTGCACAGCCAGGGGCAGTACAAACATTACGGCGCATGGCTGGGAGGAAAAGCCCCCACCTTTCAGCAGCGGCTAAAAGCGCAGATCGATCTCTGCCTTGCCGAACAGCCGGACAGCTTCGCCGCCTTTTTGCAGGCGATGGAGGCGGCGGGGTTTGAAGCCAAGCAAAGCCGGGGCGCTGTCAGCTTTCGTGCTCCCGCGTTCGGGCAGGAACGGTTTACCCGGCTGCGGGCCTCCACGCTGGGCGAGGCTTACACCGAAGCGGCAATCCGGGCGGCTATTGAGGGGAGGGCTGCTCCGTCCGGGGGACGTTCGGCGGATTCCCGCCGGGTCAATCTGGTGATTGACATTCAGGCAAAAATACAGGCCGGGAAAGGCCCGGCCTATCAGCGGTGGGCTACGGTTTACAACCTGAAACAGATGGCCGCTGCCGTGCAGTATTTACGGGAGCACGGTTTAATGGATTATGCTGTATTGGAGCAGAGAGCGGCCGAGGCCGCCGAACGGTTTCACACTTTGTCGGAGAAAGTCAAGACCACCGAGGCGGAGCTTCGGCGCAACAAGGAACTGCGGGCCGCTATCCACGACTATGCCAAGACCCGCCCGATGTTTGAGGAATACAAGGCCAAGCGGTACAGCAATCAGTTTTTGAGTGAACACGAGGCGGAAATATCTCTATACCGGGCGGCACAGGCGACCTTTCGCCGCATACTGGCCGGGGCCAAGATCCCCAAAATGGACACCCTGAAAGCGGAGGCGGCACGGCTCGCCGCCGACAAAAAGACGCTGTATGCCGAGTACCGGGTCGCCCGGACGGATATGCGGGAGCTTATGACGGTCAAAGCGAATATTGACCGCCTGTTCGGCCTGACGGACGGACAGAAAACCAAGGAAATGGAGCAGCACCATGACGCAGACAAGGCCGACAGGCCGCGATGACTTCGGGCAGAGGGGCCCCCGCAAAGCCTGCTTTGTGGGGAAAAGCCGGAGCAACCGGAGCGGTGCGCACTTCGGGCCAACTTGGCCCGAAGCCGCATAGCGCAGTTGGCGACGGCGAGGCCCGAAGTGCCGGGTTTGGGGAGGCTCCCCAACAAGCTGTTTTTCGGGTTTTGGCCGCAGGGCAAAATTTGAAAAACGGGCAAGTGTGGCCACACTTGCCCTGCTTGCCGTTTACCGTTTAGTGAATACGCTTTGTGGCCCTGCTTATCTTACGGTTTCTTAAGGCGGGATCGGCTTTCAGCGGGTAGGAATTCATGATATAATGAAATAAACAAATACCTGCTTGCTTGATTGTTTTCGTCGAATATAAACGCAATGTGCGGAGGAACTGTTTATGAAAAAAGTGTTCCGTTATACGGCATGTGGCTTATTCGGAATTATCTTGGTTGCCTTTATTTGCTGTGCGATTCCAAAGAACTCCACCTGCGACTTTAGAGGGTATGTGGAGGAAATCCAAACTGACAAGCAGGATGCCTGTATATGGATCACCATTTCCGAGGCAACGAATGAAAATTCCCACATCAAATTAAAAGTCACAGAAAAAACGTCCATCAAAAATCTCGATGGCAATGGTATATCCGCAGACCAGATTCAAATTGGGAATATGCTCGATACGAATGTTCACGGCGAAAAAGTGGATGGCACCTATTATCAAGCGGACTGGGTAAAGGTTTATAAGTAAAGATAAATGCGTTCAGAGGGGTCTATGATGGAAAAGACGATATTGCTGGTAGAAGATGATGTATTTATACGCAACAATGTTTGTAGCCTTTTACAGCAGGAGGGGTATCATACGGCGGCGTGTCCCTCTCTGGAGGAAGCGAGGACAACGCTGCGGCAGCGCGTCCCGGATTTGGTGATTCTGGACGTTCTGCTGCCGGACGGTTCCGGCTTTGATCTCTGCCGGGAAATCCGGGAAAGCTACAAAGTGCCGATTCTGTTTTTGACCTGCTGTGACGAGGACGAGGATACGGTAAAAGGCTTGGAGTGCGGCGGGGACGACTATGTATCCAAGCCATTCCGTGCCAAGGTGCTGCTGTCCCGGATCATGGCCTTGCTCCGCCGCACACAAATCGAGCAGGGGGCTGATTTACAGGTAGGTGTTTTTCATTTCGATCACGCCAAAAGAACCTGCCGGTTAGAGGGAGAATTAGTTGCTTTAACGCCGATTGAGTATCGTATTTTATATGAGCTTGCCAAAAACGCCAAAACTTTGGTTTCAAGGGATGCTCTGCTTCATGCGGTTTGGGAGCTGGGGTGCGATTACATGGATGAAAACACCCTATCGGTTCATATCAGCCGGCTGCGCGGTAAACTGGGCAAGCACAGCGATAAACTGATGACCGTGCGTGGCGAGGGATA
>CAJFTG010000081.1 GCA_904419875.1 Candidatus Avimonas caecicola
TATGATGCCAACCATGCGGCCTATGTTCACGTGTTCGTGCCGGTCATGTTCTCGATTTCCCCCAGTACCGGCGACCAATACGCCCGTATGCAGGTGGACTGGACCAGTCTGGAGAAGGTGGAAAATCCAGAGGATAATGTGCAGTATCAGCTGTATCTCGCCAAGAAGGTAGAGCAGGGGAATTACACAAACGTTTCTTACCAGGCGCTGCAGACTGCAATCGGCGAGGTGGAAACGGCTCTCGCCAACATCTGGCCTTCGCAGGATATAGAGATGAGCGGCAGCGGATTGCAAGCGGCTCCGGTGCTGAACCAGAAGGAATTTACCGAGGAAGAAAACGCGGAGATGGCCGGAAAATTGGCTGACGCTATGAAAGCCTTGGCGGAAAAAGGCGATAAAACCGACCTGAACGCTTTGATAACAGAGGCGAGCGCAAAACAGGAAGCGGTTTATACGCCCGCCAGCTGGGCTCCCTTTGCCGAAAAACTTGCGGCGGCTAAAACTGTTCAGGAAAATGAGGACGCTGTTGAGGCCGATGTTACCAAGGCTGTCAGCGAGCTGAAGGCGGCAATGGATGCTTTGGTGGAAAGAGGCGATAAGACTTCTCTCAACGAATTGATCGCGGATGCGGAAGAGAAACAGGAAGAGGAGTATACCACCGAGAGCTGGAAAGCGTTTTCTGAAAAACTTGCGGCGGCTAAGGCCGTCCAGACGGACGATAACGCTACCGACGCGGATATCACCGCGGCGGTCAACGGCCTGGAAGAAGCTATGGGCGCGCTGGTAGAACGAGGCGATAAAACCGAGCTCAACACACTGGTAACCGAAGCGGACGCAAAACTGGAAGAAAACTATACTCCTGACAGCTGGGCTCCTTTCGAGGAGAAGCTTGCGGCGGCCAAAACCGTGCAGGACAATACGGATGCTACTAAGGAAGATGTAGCCGTCGCTGTCAGCGAGCTGAAAGCAGCGATGGAGGCCCTGATGGAGCGGGCTAATTTTGACGATCTCAACGCTTTAATTGCAAAGGCGGAAGGGCTTAATAAAAAGGATTATACCGAGGACTCCTATGAAGCTCTTACAGAGGCTCTGGAGAGTGCTAAAAATGTAGCTGGCGACATGAATGCGGAACAAAGAGCAGTAGACGCGCAGGCAACCGCTTTGCAGGCGGCGATTGACAGTCTCAAAAAAGCTGGCGAACTGGATAAAAACGACCTGGAAGACGGCGTTTATTCTATCTACGGCGAAATGATCAAAATGAATCGCGTTGATAAATCTATGAGCAACGACGCCATCAACCATACCATCAAACTGACGGTGGAAGACGGCCAGTATTATCTGACCTTGGACTTTAAGGGGCTTTCTTATTTGAACCGGTTCGGTTATCTAGCGGAACTGTCCTATTATGAAGACGGCTACACCTATGGCCAGTATGGAGCGGTAGAAGGCAACCGGAAGGCGGCGCAGGTTCTCTCTACGCAGAAAAACGCCGATGGCAGCGATGTAACCGACGAATTTAACCAGGCGGGCGGCTCCTACGAAGGCAAGCTGTATCCCGATCTGATTAAGTTCCCGCTGGTAGCGGATGCGCTGGCAGATGAAGACGGTTATGTGCCGCTGCATGTGTTCGTACCGGTCATGGAGGATATCTCCGAGGGTACCGGCGATCAGGATGTGCTGCTGAAACTCGACTGGTCCACCCTGAAGGAAACCACCGAAGATGACCCGGATTTTGAGCCGGATGAGCCTGTGGAGCAGTCCCCGGCGGTGGATGTCACCGACACCAATTCCGGTGTAAAGGTTTATGCCGACAAGGGCGTGTTCGAGGAGGGCGTACAGCTGGTCGTGGATGCCATCACATCCGGCGAGGATTATGAGGCGGCCGTCTCTGCTTTGAGCGATGTGGGCAAAAAATTCAAGCTGTATGAAATCCATTTTGAAGACGCGGATGGTAACGAGGTGCAACCCAACGGTATGGTTACCGTGTTGTATCCCATTCCGAAAGGCTATGACGAAGATAAACTCGTGCTTTACCGAATCAATGAAGATGGAACGAAAACCTTGGTCAAGGGAACGGTCGACAACGGCTTTTACAAGGTGGTGACCAAAAGCTTCAGCACCTATGCACTGGTGGAGAGCGGCAGTACCATCACCGACGCGGAAAACACGGCCAACATTCCTCAGACCGGCGATGAATCCAACGTGGCGGTGTTTGCTCTGCTGGCTCTGGCCGCTGCCGGGATGATGGGCGTGGCCCTCGTTTCCAGAAAGCGTAAATCCAGAGAGTCCTAAGAAGGAGATCACAACATGACAAATACTGCATTAAAGCTCAAGCGGGCGGTGTGCAGTGTGGTGGTAATGCTCGCCCTGATGGCGGGCATTACTGCTATACCGGCCTCTGCCGCCTCCAACGGCATCTATACCGCCACCGCAACCTCCCATTACAAGCACCCAACCACCGGCAAGATCGAAGATTCCGGCGGCGAGGGCTCGTATGTGCTGGGCCAGTCCATGACCGACAGCGCCCTGAATAAGGCCGCTTTGGTGGAGGTGGATCCCCAGGGCAACACCTATGTCACCATCCGCTTAAACCTGATGGACAATATCCAAAACCCGCAGTTTCAGGTGGATGGCAGCCGCAACGGCAGTTTTTCTTCTGTGTCCGCCGCCCTGATGCAGGAGGACTATACCAACAATACCGCCGATTTCCGGATGCAGGTTCCCAGCGAGAACGCCATCATCCGCTGCAGTATGTATGTGATCCCCATGGGCCGGGACGTTGTTTTCTACATCACGGTGGGAAATTTACAGTCCGGATCCGGGGATTTCGTCACCAGCGTGACGGTGGAGCAGCCTGCGGCCTCAACCCCGCAGACGCAGCCCCCCTCCAGCCAAACGCCCAGCAGCCAGACTCCAAGTTCCACCACTTCTTCGTCCTCTTCGGAGGCTTCCAGCAGCGAAGTGTCTTCGGAACCTTCTTCCAGCAGTGAAGCGTCTTCCTCTGAAGATTCCTCCAGTGAAGGCAGTTCCTCGACCGTCGGCGGCCTGGTGGAATTTGACGAATCCGGGAATGCAGTGACCGATACTTCCGCCGAAGCGGAGGAAACCGGCAGCGGCGGCAACCCCATCATCTGGTGGGTGATCGGCGGCATTGTGGTCGTTGCCATTGCAGGCGGCTGCGTGTGGTACTTCGGATTCTTCCGCAGAAAGAAATAAAGGGGGAGCAAAAATGAAAATCAAAAAGCTCCTGTCCCTTATCCTTGCCGGAGCGCTGGCGCTGTCCGTCACCGGCTGCGTCAACCAGCACCCGGAGGAAACCGGCAGCACGCATGAGGTCGGAGAGGTGCGCCTTGTGGCTACCTCCCCGGCGGTGGCGCAGATCTGCAACCGGTTAAACCTCGACCTGGTGGGAATCTGTGAATCCAGCAGCGACCTGCCGGAACGGTATGACGACGTCACCACGGTGGGCATGGCGATGAATCCGGACTTGGAGATCATCAAATCCCTCGACCCCGACTACATCCTGTCTCCCAGCTCTTTGCAAAACGATTTACAGCCCAAATACGCCTCCATTGGAGAGAAATCCCTGTTTTTGGCTCTGAAAAGCGTGGAAGGGATGTACGCTTCGATTGAAGGGCTGGGCCAGAAATTTGGCCGGGAGGAAGAAGCCGCCGTCATGCTGGCGGAATTTGATTCCTTCATGACGGAATATGCAGAGAAAAACGCCGGGAAGGAATCGCCCCAAGTGCTGGTGCTCATGGGCCTGCCCGGATCCTACATCATCGCTACCGACAACAGCTATGTGGGCAGCCTTGTGAAGCTGGCGGGCGGCACCAACGTCTACGGCGACGGGGACGGGCAGGAATTCCTGTTCGCCAACACCGAGGATATGAAAACCAAGGAGCCGGACGTAATCCTCCGGGCGGCCCACGGCCTGCCGGACGAGGCGCGGAAGATGTTTGCGGAGGAATTTGCCACCAACGACATCTGGCAGCATTTCAAAGCGGTGCAGGAGGGCCGGGTGTACGACCTGGATTCCAGCCTCTTTAACATGAGCGCCAATTTCAGCTATGAGGAAGCGCTGAAAGCCCTTCAGCCCATGCTCTATGGCGAGGAATAATCCTAAATAAAACATAAGGCGGCCGGGCTTTTCCTGTCGGGAGAATCCCGGCCGTTTTTCCAAAAAGGAGCTCTGCTTATGGTAAGCAACCGAAAGAAAATCCTCTCCTTTGTCATCACGGTTCTGGGGCTGCTGGCGCTGTTTCTGATTGCCGTCAACACCGGCAGCCTGAAAGTGACCCCCCTGGAGCTGTTCAAAGGATTATTTATCGAATACAACGAAACCGTGGCGACCATTTACGACCTGCGGTTCCCCCGCATCTTCATCGCCGTCTTCGGCGGTGCGGCCACTGCCGTTTCCGGCGTGCTGCTGCAGGCCGTGATGAAAAACCCGCTGGCGGATCCCGGCATCATCGGCATCAGCTCGGGGGCCAGCCTGACGGCGGTGCTGATTACCGCCTTTGTCCCCACGCTGTACTTTTTCACCCCATTGTTCGCTTTTCTCGGCGGCATGGTCGCTTTTTTGCTGGTGTACTCCCTGTCCTGGAAGGGCGGATTAAGCCCCCTGCGGATTATCCTGGTGGGCGTGGCGGTCAACGCCATGTTCACGGGGCTGATGAGCGCGTTCAATTCCGGCACAGGGAGCAACTATTCTGGCGTGGCCAGCATTGTCAACGCCAACATCACCATGAAAACCTGGGACGATTTCCAAACCCTGCTCTTGTATGTGGTCATTGGCCTGATCGCCTCCATTTTTGTGCTGGGCCAGTGCAACCTGCTGGCGCTGGAGGACAAGACGGCAAGAAGCCTGGGCGTGAATGTCACCCGCAGCCGGATTGTCATTTCGGTGATCGCGGTGCTTTTGGCCTCCATCAGTACGGCTATCATCGGCCCCATCAGCTTTTTGGGCCTGATCGTCCCCCATATCGCCCGGCTGCTGGTGGGGAGCAACCACAAGGTGCTGGTGCCCTATTCCATCCTGCTGGGGGCGTTTACCCTGCTGCTGGCGGATACCCTGGGCCGGACCATTGCCGCGCCCTATGAAATCAGCGCGGCCATCATCATGTCGGTGGTGGGCGGCCCGTTCTTTATCCTGCTGTTAAGGAGGTCGAAGCAAAGTTATGGCCAGTAATGTATTTACCGTCAAAAACCTTTCCTTTGCCTACGGCAGGCAGCAGGTACTTAAAGGGCTGGATTTGGAACTCCACGAGGGGAAAATCACCACCCTCATCGGGGCCAACGGCTGCGGCAAAAGTACCCTGTTCAATCTGATGACCAAGAACCTGAAGCCGGACGAGGGGGACATCCTGCTGCGGGAGGGCAATATCGCCGAGATGCGGCTGAAGGATTTTGCCAGGGAGGTTTCCATCGTCCATCAGTACAACACCGCCCCGGCGGATTTAAGCGTGGAAAAGCTGGTGGGCTATGGCCGAACGCCCTACCACACCATGGGGCTTTCCCCCGACCCGCAGGAGGACGAGGAAAAGATCCGCCGGGCGCTGGAGATCACCCATACCTACAAGCACAAAGACAAGCCGGTGTCGGAGCTTTCCGGCGGGCAGAAGCAGCGGGTGTGGATCGCCATGGCGCTGGCCCAGGACACCAAGGTGCTGTTTCTGGACGAACCCACCACCTATCTGGATGTCCGCTACCAGCTGCAAATCTTAAAACTCATCCGGCAGTTAAACCGGGAATACGGCATCACCATTGTCATGGTGCTCCACGACATCAACCAGTCCCTCTATTACAGCGACGAGATCGTCGCCATGAAGGACGGGAAGATGATCGCCCACGGCCTGCCGGAAGAAATCATCACAAGCGAGTTGGTGCGGGAGGTCTACGGCGTGGATCTGGAAATCCGCAGCGTGGACGGCAAGCCCTTTGTGATTCCTGTATAAAAAGAAACACCTTGGGAAGGAGGCTGAAATGAAACAGCGGAAAACAGTGGAAGACTATCTGAAAACCATCTATCTGTTACAAAGACAAAACGGCTGTGTCCGGGGCGTGGATATTGCCGCCCAGCTGGATGTATCCAAGCCGACAGTCTCCGTTTCTCTCAAGGGGCTGGAAAAGGAGGGCTATCTGTTTTTGGATGATGCCCACGAGGTTCATTTAACCGATACGGGGCAGAAGATAGCCGAGGCAACTTATGAACGGCACCAGACCTTTCAGGCAATGCTGGAGGGCTTAGGCGTGGATGGGAAGACAGCGGCAAGGGACGCCTGCCTCATGGAGCACGCCGTCAGCCCCGAAAGCTATCAGGCGCTGAAAGCCCTGGCAATTCAGAAAACAGAAAAGGGCGGCGATAAACAGAAATGATGATCAACAAACGGCTGATCGGGACGGTCAGCGAAAGTAAGAAATACATAGCCGGGAACGTCCTATTGCAGTGGTGTTCCCTGGCGGCGAACATTGCCATGATGTTCAGTATTACAAACCTGCTGGCAAATTTGTTTTACGGGAGCGCAGACACGGCTTCCCTTTGGACAACAGCGGCCGTCGTCCTTGCGGCGCTGCTGATCCGGTTCCTCTGCGCCACAGGGGCCAGCCGGATGAGCTACTTGTCTTCTAAAGCAGTAAAGAAAACCCTGCGGGAGAAAATCTATGAAAAGCTGCTGCGGCTGGGCAGCTCCTACAACGAGCGGGTGAAAACCAGCGAAGTGGTGCAGGTGGCGGTGGAAGGGGTGGACCAGCTGGAAACCTACTTCGGGGCCTATCTGCCCCAGTTCTTCTACGCCATGCTGGCCCCTTTAACCCTGTTCATAGTGCTTTGCTTTGTCAATGTCCCGGCGGCCATTGTGCTGCTCATATGCGTGCCGCTGATTCCGGTGGCGATTGCGGCGGTGCAGACCTGGGCGAAAAAGCTGCTCTCCAAATACTGGGGGCAGTACACGGCGTTGGGCGACACCTTTTTAGAGAATTTGCAGGGGCTTACCACCCTGAAAATTTATCAGGCGGACGAATTCAAAAACAAAGAGATGAACGTGGAGGCCGAAAAGTTCCGCAAGATCACCATGAAGGTGCTGACCATGCAGCTCAATTCCATCACGATTATGGACCTGATCGCCTACGGCGGGGCGACTCTCGGCGTGATTATGGCGGTGACCCAGTATACCGGAAACCACGTCTCTTTGACCGGCTGCCTGCTGATTATCCTGCTGGCGGCGGACTTTTTCCTCCCCATGCGGCAGCTTGGTTCCTTTTTCCACATCGCCATGAACGGCATGGCGGCCAGCGACAAGATTTTCCGTCTGCTGGATTTGCCGGAGACCGGCCAGGAAGCCGCTGTAAAATTCCCGCAGCGGCATGACATAGTATGTTCCGGCCTGCGCTTTTCCTATGAACCGGATCGGGAGATCCTGCACGGCATAGACCTGCAATTCCCCCAGGGCAGCTTTACCGCCTTGGTCGGGGAAAGCGGCTGCGGAAAATCCACGATTGCCGCCATCCTCATGGGCCGGAACGGGGGCTATGCCGGTTCGGTTTCCATCGGCGGCGCGGAACTGAAGGAAATCGACGAAAGCTCCCTGTTTAAAAACATCACCTACATCAGCCACCAGAGCTATCTGTTCAAGGGCACGGTGCGGGACAATCTGCGGATGGGGAAGCCGGATGCTTCGGATGAAGATCTGTGGGCAGCACTGGAGCAGGTCAATCTGGCCGCGTTTTTGAAAGCCGAGCAGGGACTGAATACCCCGTTGCTGGAAAAGGCGGGGAACCTCTCCGGCGGGCAATGCCAGCGGCTGGCGCTGGCCCGGGCGCTGCTCCATGACAGCCCGGTGTATATTTTCGATGAAGCTACCTCCAACATCGACGTGGAGAGCGAAAACGACATCATGGCCGAAATCCACCGGCTGGCCAAGACAAAGACGGTGATCCTCATCTCCCACCGGCTGGCGAACGTGGTGCAGGCGGACAACATCTATGTGATGGAAAACGGGAGCGTTGCCGAAAGCGGCAGCCATGAGGAATTACTGCAACACCACGGCCTGTATGAACGGCTGTGGAACGCCCAGCAGGAGCTGGAAAACTACGGAAAGGACGGTGAAAGCGCATGAAAAAGAGAAGCGGATTTCAGGTCATGGCCCGGCTGATCGGGCTGGTGAAGCCCTTGACCGGGTTTATGCTCCTGGCTATTTTCATGGGGCTTGTGGGGCATCTCTGCGCCGCCTTTATCACCATTTTCGGCGGCTACGCGGTGCTCACCGCCCTGCGGTTCGACACACCGTTCACCCTCACCGCCATTTTCGTCTGCGTGGTGGTCTTTGCGGTTATCCGCGGCTTTCTGCGCTATGCGGAGCAGGCGTGCAACCATTTCATCGCCTTCAAGCTGCTGGCGCTCCTGCGGGACAAGGTATTCCGGGCGCTGCGGCGGCTCTGCCCTGCCAAGCTGGAGAGCCGGGACAAAGGCGATTTGATTGTGGTCATCACCTCCGACATCGAGCTTTTGGAGGTGTTCTACGCCCACACCATCTCTCCGGCGGCCATAGCGTTCCTTTTTACAATTATCATGTGCCTGTTTATCGGCTCCTATCACTGGCTGTTGGGCCTCATCGCCCTGACGGCATATCTGGTTGTGGGAATTGTCATTCCCCTTGTCACCTCCAGGCTCAGCGGGGACGACGGGATGCGGTTCCGCACCAAGTCGGGGGATTTGAGCAGCTTTGTGCTGGACAGCCTGCGGGGCCTTTCCGAAACCCTGCAATACGGCCAAGGCAAAAAGCGGCTGGCACAGATGAATGAGAAAACCGACGCCCTTTCTAAGGACGAGGAAAAAATGAAGCGCACGGCCGGCCGGAACACGGCGGTGACCAACACCGTGGTGCTGGCCTTTGATCTCATCATGCTGTTTGTTTCCGCCCTGCTGTGCCAAAGCGGCGCCGTGGGCTTTGACGGGGTGCTGATCCCCACCATTGCCCTGTTCTCCTCCTTTGGGCCGGTGATCGCCCTGGCGGCATTGGGCAGTACCCTGCAAAACACCTTTGCGGCGGGCAACCGAGTGCTAGACATTCTCGACGAAACGCCGGCAGTGAAGGAAGTGACTGGGAAACCGGAGATTGCCTTCACCGGTGCCGCGGCGGAGCAGGTGACCTTTTCCTATGGAGATGAACCCATTTTGTCAGATGTGTCGGTAAAGATACCAAAACACAGCGTGGTAGGCATTGTGGGCCGCAGCGGCAGCGGCAAATCCACTCTCTTAAAGCTATTTATGCGGTTCTGGGACGTGCGGCAGGGGGATGTAAAAATCTCTGATACGCCCATTGACCGGATCAACACCGCCAACCTGCGGGAACTGGAGAGCTTCGTGACCCAGGAAACCCACCTGTTCCACGACAGCATCAAAAACAACCTGCGGATCGCCAAACTGGATGCTACGGACGAAGAAATCGAGGCGGCCTGCAAAAAGGCGTCGGTGCATGATTTCATTATGACCCTGCCCAAAGGCTACGACACCCCGGTAGGCGAGCTGGGCGACACTTTATCCGGCGGGGAACGGCAGCGGCTGGGGCTGGCGCGGGCCTTCCTGCACGACGCGCCCTTCCTGCTGCTGGACGAACCCACCAGCAATCTGGACAGCCTGAACGAAGCGGTGATCTTAAAATCCCTCCACGAGGAACGGGAGGGCAAAACGGTGGTGCTGGTTTCTCACCGGCAGTCCACCATGCGGATTGCGGATACCGTTTATTCGGTGGAGCACGGAAGAATGAGCTAAAGAAAGAGGTACATAGATGAAATTAAAACGGCTGATATTTTTGATTTTGGGCTTTGTCTGCCTGGGGCTTGGCTGCGTAGGGGTTGTGCTTCCCATCCTGCCCACCGTACCCTTTTTCCTGGTGACGGTGTTCTGCTTTGCTAACTCCTCCCAGAAGCTTCACGACTGGTTTGTGGGCACCAAGCTTTACAAAAAGCACCTGGAATCCTTTGTGAAGAAAAAGGGCATGACGGTGCAGACCAAGGTAGGCATCATCATCCCGGTGACGCTGCTCATGGGCTTTGGCTTTTTTATGATGATGCGGGCGGATATCCTCGTCCCCAGCATCATCCTCGCCATCGTCTGGGTCTGCCATATCCTCTACTTTGTGTTTGGGGTTAAGACGATTCGCAAGGAAGCACCGATAAAAAATGTGGATTCCTTGCGGGAATAAAGTGGTAGAAAGCGGCTTCTGTTTGTTTCGCGACTATTTTTAATGAATCGAGCAATCAATAGACGGTACTCTTTTTAAGAGAGGGTAATTTTCGGAAATTACCCTCTCTTTAGAGAGT
>CAJFTG010000082.1 GCA_904419875.1 Candidatus Avimonas caecicola
CTGTGGTATAAGGTGGAGTCCACCTCGCAGGACGTGTCGCCGACGATGCGGCTGGTGCTGCGCGATTACTGGGCGGGCGCCTGGACGGACATCGGTTTTGCGGGCGGCGTCGAGGGCCGGGAAACGGTTGCGCCCGGTACCTATGCGCAGACCATCCTGTTTTCCGATTTTTCGAGCTATAACCCGAGCGGGGCGTATCAGCTGGGTATCGAAGTCGGCGATGTGAAAAACGAGACGATCACGCTGACGCTGGATAACATAGAGTTTATCTATTACGGCGACGTCGGGGCGGGCGACCGTACCGATTTGAACGCCGCGCTGGAGCAGTACAAGACGATTTACGAAGGAAACAACCAGGACGCTTCCGGCGACAAGCTGTACAGCGACACCTCCTATGCCGCTTTCAAGGAAGCCTATGAGGCGGCTCGCGATCTGGCGGCCGACGCGACCCAGACGGCCATCGATTCGGCGCTCCGCCGGTTGCAGGGCACCTATGAGGCGCTGGAACAGCTCAAGCTGGATTATTCCGCGCTGACCAAGGCGATCACCGATGCAGATACGTTCTTTGCCTCCAGCCCGGAGGAAACCTATACCGAGCATTCGATCGGTTTGATTCAGGGTGTTTACAACACCGCCAAGGCCATGCGGGATGACCAGACGGCTACCACGCAAAAGCAGATCGACAACATGGCCGTCAGCTTGAACACGGCGGTATCCAGCGCCTGTCCGATCCCGGACCTGGACGCGGAGTATCCCGCGCTGGAGGAGGATCGTCTGGTCGAAGACTTCGAGGAATACGAGAGCCTCGACGACATCCCCACGAGCGGCGGCGGCGATGGCGCCGGCGGCTGGCAGTTCGACAGCAACTTCCGCACGCAGCTCGATAAAACCACCCCCATCAGCGGTGAAAAGAGCCTGAAGATCTCCTGGACCAACCTGGGCGAGGACGTGTGGGGCGCCTACCGTCTGTGGATGTATCACACCGGCATTTATCCCATGGGCAATCAGGCGATGACCTTCACCATCAAGGTGGATTTCGATTACACCATGACGGTCACCTTCTATGATGCGCAGACCTCTACCCAGTACAAGTACGTTAAGGAAATCAAGGCGAGCGACGAGCCGCAGACGATTACGCTGCCGTTCAACAAGTTCGTCAACGACACCGCGAGCAGCTACCAGTACGGCTGCAACATCCCGGCCGACCAGTGGGAAGCCTACGTCAACCAGTGGCTGTGCTTCAAAATCCAGATCGACCGCTCCAGCGGCCTGCCGGAGAGCGGCGAGATGTGGCTTGACTGCTTCAAGCTGACCTCCAACGACGGCCCGCAGGAGCCGGCCCCCGCCCCGGTTCTTCCGGAGGACCCGGATAATCCCGGCGGCGATGGTCCGGACGAACCGGACGACCCCGGCGTAATTGTTCCCGGCGAGGATCAGCCCGACGATTCCGACGGTTTCCATGTGCAGCAGGATTTCGAGGAGATGACGGACGAGGCGCTGGCGGAGGACTTCACCTCCGATCCGGAAGGGGCGCTGACCCTCGATACGGACGGCGCGCTCTTCGGCAGCAACAGCCTGAAGATGACCTATAATCTGGCCGGTGCGGACAGCGCCGCCTCCTTCCAGACCGCTTTCCCGGGCCTGCGCGGCGACGGCCTGTATATGCGGGTGCTTTCGGCCAACGACGTGATGATGAAGGTGCGGCTGGACGACGGCAGCCTGTGGGTGGAATACGACATCGCGGTCGCCGGGTCGGATGAGGCGCAGCTGGTCTTTACCAACTGGGTGGACATTGCGGACGGCAGAGGCACCTTTGACGAGCTGAACAAGGCGGCGGTCACCATGAGCGTGACCCTGTCCTCCGAGGAAGCGGTGTCCGGTGAGATTTTCTTCGACGACATCGGCTACTACGTGTATGATGAAATGCTCGACGCCACCGAGGAAGAACCGCCGGTTGTGAACCCGGACGGCCCGGAGAATCCCGACGGCCCCGACGGCCCGGGTAAGCCCGGCGGCCCTGATACGGGCGAAGCGGCCGGTCTGGCGGCGATGGCGGCCATGGGCCTGGCGGCCGCGGCAGTCGCTGTGACGGCGCATCGCCGCAGAAAGAGCGGGCAGGACAATCAGGAGGGAAACAATGCGTAAACGTGCAGCAATACTGGCCTGCGTTTTTGCGGCCTCCGCCCTGATGGCCGCCGTTCCGCTGGGCGCTTCGGCGGCGGGGACCGACGTGCTGGAGACCTTTGAAAGCTATAAAAGCAGCAACGGCCTGTCCGGCATCTGGAAGCCGCATGGAACGAAAAACGGAGACATTTCCATTAACCTGGACACGCAGGAGTCCGCCCCCAGCCGGGGGGACGGCAAAAGCAAGGGGAATTACCGCTCCATGCGGGTGGATTTCGACCTGAGCAAAAATGAAGGCTGGACATATTTTCGGCAGAACGGCTTTGAGGACAGCTACGCTCTGGATACGGCGGTCCGGGCGAACAGCGATGTGGTGTTCGTTTTCTGGGCCAAGGCGGATCAGAACATGACCGTGATGGCCGAGCTGGATATCAAGGACATCCCCTTCTATCAGAAGATCAGCGTGACCACCGAGTGGAAGGAGTACCGGCTGAACCTCCGCGACCTGGTGCCCGAGGACAATCTGGTTGACAAAAACGGCAACATGACCGGCATTTACGAGCGTCAGCAGCAGGAGGCGTGGGGAAGCGGCAATCAGGAGCCGTATCTGGTGGGTTTCAAATTCCAGATTCTGGCGTCGGACAATGGTAACAAGAACATTGCCGGCAGCTTCTGGCTTGACAGCTTATCCTTCTCTGGCGATCAGATTTCGGAGCGCGCGGGCGACAGCTACGGGGATTTTATGCGCGACAAGCTGGGTGATGTTCCGGATGATTTCACCCCTCCTGCCACCACGACCACGCAGAAAACTACCACAACCCGCCAACAGTCCGGCGGTACGACCACGCAGCCGGTAACCGGCGGCGATCCGACGGCTCCGGCGGACGACCCGACCACTACTGTGGATACCGGGTCCACCACGGAGGATATGCAGACAGGGGACACCACCTCCAGCACAAAGAACAGCACCACCGGCTCCGGCCGGACCACCGACGCAGGCGGTACGACCTCGCCCGGTGACGAAGGGTCCGGCAGCAGCATGACCTGGGTGATCGTTGTGGTGGTCGTCGTGGTGGTTGCCGCCCTGGGCGGCGGAGCCGCGTTCTACTTCCTGTATTGGAAGAAGAAACACTGACCGGCGTTCGGATGAAGCGGGGCGCCGCCCGCCCTTCGCGCGGGCGGCCCTCCCGGAACGACTTTATGAAAAAGGAGTGCAGATAGCGCTATGAAGAAAAAGATTCTTCTTTCCGCCGTTTCGATTGCGGCGGTCGGCTGCGTCGGTTTGAGCGTTCTGGCGGCTCCGGCCATCAAGGAATCGGTAGCCCAGCTGATCGCCGGCACGGCGATCGAGGATACCCTGAACCGCGAGGTCGATATGGGCGAAGATTTCTTTGTTGCCAACACCCGGCCGGCGAAAACCACCGACCCCGACGCCGCCAAGGCGATGGACGGGGACGACAGCACGGTGTGGACCGCCTCCGCCACAGAGGACGCAGTGCTGCAGCTCGACCTGGAGAAGACGCAGACCATTAACAACATCATCCTCAAGGAAGACGGCAGCAATGTCCGCGATTACCGCATCGACGCCTGGAACGGCGAGAAATGGGTGCAGGTTTACAGCAACGACCTGATCGAAAAATACCATCTGGCCGTGATTGATCCGATTAAAACCAACGCGCTGCGCCTGGTTATCGAATCTTCGGAGAACAACGCCTCCATCAAAGAGGTGGTGGTGGAGCACCAGCGGCCGATCGAGCTGGATAACCGCTTTATCAACATGGCCTATATGACCGGCTGCTCTTATGTGCACAGCTGGGATCCGATCGAGCCGGAGAAGATGGATACCTTCACCGACCTCACCCTGATCGGCAACTGGTCCTTCGACAAGGACGGCAACTTTGTGGTCGTCAAAGAGGTATACGGCCCCGGCGGCTTTGACCACGCCATGGAACCCAACTCGGATGAAGCGGTTGAGGAAATGGAAAAATGGATGGCAAACGTGGACAGCTATATGGGTGAAAACGACGTGAACGTATGGCTGTGCCTGACCTGCCTGAAAGAAACCAAGAACGCCGACGGGACCCCGGCCAACGGCGTGGAAGGCGGCCATACTTCCGCCTTTACCAACGACGAGGTGCGCGAGCAGTTTGTCAACGACCTGATGGCGTATGTCCAGAAGTACGATTTCTACGGCGTGGACATCGACTGGGAGTATCCCGGCACGGCCGAGGAATGGAGGGCGTACGACCTGCTGGTGCGGGATCTTTCCGCCGCCCTGCATGCGGACGGCCGGTATATTTCCACCGCCCAGTCCCGCGGCACCGGGCTTTCGAAGGAGACCTTTGCGCGGTTTGACCGCATCAACATCATGGCTTACGACAATTACAGCACCATGCAGAACCATTCCACCTTCAGCTGGTGCGCGGACGACATCCTGAAGTATTTCATCAACGACCTGGGCATCGACCGCAGCAAGATCGTTCTGGGAATTCCGTGGTATGCGGTGGACAAGAGCTCCATCACCAACCAGACCGACTGGAAGGCCATCTACGGCCTCCTGTCCGCCGATAACGAGGAAGGCGATGTCACCATCGATACAGGAATCAACACCACCCGCCAATGGGGCTTCAACGGCCCCAACCTGATCCGCGACAAGGTGGTCTACGCGATCAAGAACCGGATCGGCGGTGTGTTTGTCTGGCAGGTCAAGAACGACTTCGAGTACGACCATCCGTATTCTCTGGCGCGCATCATGAACGAGACCATTGAGGAATACACCTATGTGAAGACGGAAGGATAGCTTTTGCTGAAAAGGCGCTCGTCCGGGAGCGGACGGGCGCCTTTTTCCAAAAGGGCGTCTTCCAGGAAAGGCACGGGATTACCATGAAAACCAAGATCAACCTGAACCGGGACTGGCTGTATTATCCGGGGGAGTACAGGGAATCCGTCCGGGAAGAAGAGATGCAGCCGGTCTGTCTGCCCCATGCGAACCGGGAGGTGCCGCTGACCTATTTTGATGAAAAGGATTACCAGCACGCTTCCTTCTATACGCGGCTTCTCAAGGCGGACCCCGCCCAGGCGGCAGGCCGTTCCTTCCTCCATTTCGAAGGCGTCATGGCCTGCGCCGAGGTTTTTCTGAACGGGGAACGCCTTGGCGGCCATCGGGGTGGCTACACCCCCTTTACCCTGGAAACCACCGGGAGGCTGAGGGAAGGGGAGAACCGCCTGCTGGTCTGCGTGGATTCCAGCGAACGGCCGGATGTCCCCCCCTTCGGGTATTCCATCGATTACCTGACCTTTGGCGGCATTTATCGGGACGTGGAGCTGCTGACGGCCGACAACGTTTGCCTGTCGAATGTTTTCGCCCGTCCGCTGTCCGGGGGCGAAGGCGCGCCCCACGCGCTGGAGGTGACGGTTTCCCTGGACGCGCTGGCGCCTGAAAGCGGTACCCTGACGGTGACCCTTCAGGGGGATACGGTCGGGCATACGGCTTCTCTGCCGGTCCGGCTGGACAAGGGCGTGCAGGACACGACCCTGAGGCTGGAGGAGCTGGAGGATATCCGGCTTTGGGATCTGGATACGCCGGTGCTGTACACGGTTGCGGTGGAATATGCGTCCGCCGTTTCCCAGGACCGGGAGGAGATACGCGTCGGCTTCCGCCGGGCGGAGTTCACCCCGCAGGGCTTTTTCCTCAACGGCCGTCCGGTCAAGCTTCGGGGATTGAACCGGCACCAGTCGTATCCCTATGTGGGCTACGCGATGCCGGCGCGGGTGCAGCGAAAGGACGCCGATATTCTGAAGGAAGAGCTGGCGCTGAACCTGGTGCGCACCTCCCACTATCCACAGTCGAGGGATTTTCTGGACCGCTGCGACGAGATTGGCCTGCTGGTGTTTGAGGAAATCCCCGGATGGCAGCATGTGGGCGGCCCGGCCTGGCAGGATACGGCGGTGGAGAATGTCCGGGAAATGATCCTGCGGGACCGGAACCATCCGTCGATTATCCTCTGGGGTGTGCGGATCAACGAATCGGGGGATTACCACGATTTTTACCGGCGCACCAACGACCTGGCCCATCAGCTGGATCCCACCCGCCAGACCGGCGGCGTCCGCTGCATCGAGCACAGCGAGCTGCTCGAGGACGTGTACACCATGAACGACTTCATCCACAACGGGACCAACGAGATGAAGCGGGACCAACGGCAGGTAACCGGCCTGGACCGCGATGTGCCCTATATGATCACCGAATTCTGCGGGCATATGTGCCCCACCAAGGCCTACGACCATGAGGAACGGGTGCTCGAACAGGCGCTGCGGCATCTGGGCATGCACGACGCTGTAGGGCAGGATCCGACCATCTCGGGGGCGATCGGCTGGTGCGCCTTCGATTACCAGACCCACAACAATTTCGGATCCGGCGACCGCATTTGTTACCACGGTGTGATGGATATTTACCGCCTGCCCAAAATGGCCGCCCATTTCTACCGCAGCCAGAAATCCCCGGACAAGGGGGCGGTTCTGGAGGCCGCCACCTATTGGTCGGTGGGGGATCGCAACGGCGGCGGCATTACGCCGCTGACGGTGTTCACCAACTGCGACTATATCGAGGTGGTTGTCAACGGCACGGAGCTTGGACGGTTCACGCCCGACCGGGAACGGTATCCGGGAGTGGAGCATCCCCCCTGCGTAATCGACAACTTTAACGTCTGCTGGGGCGAAGCCTGGGGCAGCGGCCTGTTCCGCGGCTACGTGGACGGAAAGCTGGCGATCCAACGGGAATACGCCCACGATCCGGTGCCGACCCGGCTGGAAGTGCGGGCCGACGACGCGGCGATCCACGCCGACGGCACGGACGCCACCCGCGTGGTTGTGCGTGCCCTCGACCAGAAAGGGAACGTCCTGCCCTTCTTCTTCAGCCCGCTTTCCATAAAGGCGGAGGGACCGGGGAGCGTGGTGGGCGACACGCTGGTATCCACCACCGCCGGGGTATACGCCTTCTGGGTTCGCAGCGGCGGAGAGCCTGGCGAAATCCGGGTGACGGTGGAAAATCCGCGCCTGGGCGCCCATACCCTGACCATCCAGGCGCGATGAGCCGCCCGGCCCGGAGGCCCTGCCCTGCGGTCCCCCCCCCTTTGGGCGGACGCTGGCTTATCCTCTCCCGCCGGCGGGGGAAGCACGGACATGGAACGAGCGTGAATTTGCCCATTTGTGAAAATTGTATTTACAAATACGGCAATGCAGGGTATCCTAAAAAGGAAAGAAAACGCAGCGGCCCTCCGATACACGGCCTTTGAGACGGCCTGCCTTTGGCGTCATTTCAGCGGGAAACGGTATTATGAGGAACAGGATGCGTATACGCGCACAGGGACTGCCGCCGGACCACGGCGTTTTCGGAAGAAGGCGCCCCTGCTCCGGCGGCAGGCATTTACGGGCATAACTGGCGGAATGATTGGCGGGAGGACATCATGGCGATCACGATTAAGGATATCGCGGTGCAGACCGGTCTGGCAATATCGACCATATCCAAATATCTGAACGGAGGAAACGTTCTGCCGGAAAACCGGGAGAAAATTCAGAAGGTCATCGACGAGCTGGGCTTCAACGCCAACGTCTTTGCGCGCGGGCTGAAAACCAATAAATCCCATTTGATCGGCCTGGTGATGGATTCTCTGGAGGACGCGACGCAGGCCCGGATTGTCTCCCTGATGGAGGAGGGGTTCCGCCGGCACGGCTATGCCTGCCTGATCTCCGACGCCGGGGCGGACCCGCTTTCTCAAAAGAGCGTGGTCGAGTTTTTCCTGGCGCAGAATGTGGACGGCATCGTTTTTCTGCCCATGATGGTGAACATGAACGACTTTGAGGGCTATATCGAGAAGGAGATTCCCGTTCTGGCGCTGTTTGACAAACCGAGTGAAGCGGAATGCGATTTTATCACGCTGGACGACTATGTGCCGGTTTTTTCCTCCGTCCGCCATTTGCTCAACGGCGGCCGCCGCCGCATCGCCCTGCTGGCGGGCCCGGAGGGGGACAGCGCCACGGAGCAGGTCCTGCGCGGGTATCAGGAAGCCCTGAAAAACGCCCGCCTCCCGCTGGAACCGGCTCTGGTGTCCTACGGGGAACGCACGACGGAAAGCGGCTATGAACGCGCCATGCGGCTGCTCGACCGGGACGTGCTGCCGGACGCCCTGCTGGCGGGAGATAACCGGATGACGGTCGGCGCGATGATGGCGGTGATGAGAAAAGGGATGTCGGTTCCGGGAGAACTGGCGGTAATCGGCTTTGACAACGTCCTGCTGTCCCAAAGCCTGTCCCCGCGCCTGAGCGTGATCGTGCACCCGACGGAAAAGATGGCGGCGCTGGCTGTTCAGACGTTGCTGGATAAGCTGTCGTCCTCGGCTTCCCGGTATTGCCAGAGCCTGCGCCTGCCCTCCGAATTTATGATGGGGGAGTCGATCTGAGGATTCCCCTGAAAGAAAAGAGGCGGAAATTGCATGGAACCGAATCCGGCCCGGCAGGCGGTCCGCCTGCTCCCCGGCGAGCCGCGGGAGCAGCGGCTGCAAAAGGCGGCGCAGGTAGCGCCCGCCCCCCGGCAGCTGTCCTGGCAGCAGTTGGAGTTTACGGCCTTTCTCCATTTTGGAATGAACACCTTTACGGACCGGGAATGGGGCGACGGGTCCGAATCCCCCGCGCTGTTTTGCCCCGCGGAGCTGGACGCCGGCCAGTGGGTCCGCGTCCTTCAGGGGGCCGGCTGCAGGGGGCTGATTCTCACCTGCAAGCATCATGACGGCTTTTGCCTGTGGCCCTCCGCCCACACGGAGCATTCGGTGAAGAATTCCCCCTGGAAGGGCGGCAGGGGCGACGTGGTGCGGGAGGTGGCGGATGCCTGCCGCCGTGCCGGCATGAAGTTCGGCGTCTACCTGTCCCCCTGGGACAGGCACGACTCCCGCTATGGCGATTCCCCAGCCTACAACGCCTATTTCCTGGCGCAGCTGGAGGAGCTGCTCACCAATTACGGGGAGGTCTTTGAGGTCTGGTTCGACGGCGCCTGCGCCGAAGGGCCCAACGGGAAAAAGCAGGAATACGACTGGGCGGCATATTTTGCCCTGATCCGCCGTTTGCAGCCCGGCGCGGTGATTTCCATAGAGGGGCCGGACGTGCGCTGGGTCGGGAACGAGGCGGGCCGGGGCCGGGAAAGCGAGTGGAGCGTGTACCCCTATGGGCGGCTTGTCACCGCCGGGGACCAGACCTTCCTGGCCAATGCGGGGGACTGCACCGGGCCGGACCTGGGCAGTGACGAGCTGCTCGCCTCCCTGGGCCCCCAATGGGAATACCTGTATTGGTATCCCGCGCAGGTGGACACGTCCATCCGGCCGGGGTGGTTTTATCATACCTGGGAGGACGAAAAGGTCAAGCCCCTGCATGAGCTGGTGCGGATTTATCAACAGTCGGTAGGGAACAACGCGCAGCTGCTGCTCAACATCCCGCCGGACACCCGGGGGAAGCTCAGCGCCCCGGATATCCGGCGGCTGGAGGAGTTCGGGCGGTATCTGCGGGCGGCCTACGGCGTCAATCTGGCCGCGGAGGCACGCGCAGAGTCCCGCAGGGAGGACGGCCAGTACATAACCGCTTTGACGCTGCCGGAGCCGGCGGCGTGCAACCAGGTGGTGCTGATGGAGGAGATCGCCCGGGGGCAGCGTGTTGTGTCCTACGTGATCCGGGCCTGGCGGGACGGCGTTCCGGTGTCCGAAACGGCCGGCCACACCGTCGGCTACAAAAAGATTCAGCCGATTCCGGAGGCGGTGATCGACCGCCTGGAGGTGGCGGTGACCGCCTGCCGCGCACAACCCGTGTTTTCCTTTGTGGGGCTGTATCAGGTCCCGGTGGTGGC
>CAJFTG010000083.1 GCA_904419875.1 Candidatus Avimonas caecicola
CACCCCGGACGACGCCGCCATCTTCCAGGTCTACACCGTCCAGCGGGCGGACGAGGACGGCTGGAAGCTGCTGTCCGTGGAGGACGAGGGCTCTTCCGCCGCGACGACCTCCACGGCCGCCGTCACCACCTCGGGAACCGCCTCCACCGGGTCAACCGGTACCACAACCACCGCCGCCGCGGCAACCACCACCGCGGCCTGATGGTTTCCCGGCGCCGGACGCGGCCCCTTCCCGTATCCACAGAAAATGCCTCCGCCCTTCTCTTTGGCGACGCCGGATGAAATCAGCCGCCGGGCTTTCCGAATTGGGAAAGCCCGGCGGCTGGTTTTCATAATCGGGGAACCTGCCGGCTTTGGCGGGGGGAAGAATCGCGAAAATAACTTGAGCTTCCCGCGCCGGGGCGAAGCGGGCTGCGGATAAAAAGCCGGCAGATCAGCAGAAACCGCAGAACAATCTGTTGCGCGGAGACCCGTGCCGGCCGCAAGGCGCTTAAGGCAAGCGGCGAGATGCTGTGTGCGTCTTTGACGCCAGCCTTAAAGCCCCTTCCAGGGCCTTTTCAAGCCGCCCGCTTACCGTGGTTATGCCTTGCAGGGAACCCGCCGGCGGGAATACCAGGCAAAAGCTCCCGCTTCGGGCCGGCCGCGGCGGCCTTCCGCCGACCGGCGCCCCGTCCCGGGAAGCGGCTTTTCCTGCGGAACCGGCGGGAGGCCGCGCCGGTTCCGCAGGAAAAGCCGCGGGGACACCGCAGGGGGAAATTCCGGCGCGCCCTTTTTTGAGGCGGCCCGGCGATTCCGCTACCCCTGCCCCGCCTCTGTTTCGGCCCAGCGCAGGGCCTCGGCCTCCAACGCCCGGACAAAGGCATCCTTCCCGTCGCAATAGGCCCCGATATCCTCGGGAAAGCGCGCCGCCAGGACGGCCTTGAGACGGCCGTAGGCTGCCGCCGCTGCGGGGTGGGCCCGCAGATAATCCCTCACCGCCAAATGCCTCCGAATGTCCCGCCGGCTGTCCGCCCCGAATACATGCGCCTGATGGGTGCGGTCGTCGCCGCCCTTGCGGAAATACCGCCGGCCGGGGATGCCGAACTCCCCCATGCATTCGTACCCCAGCGCTTCCATCGCCGGGTTGCGGGCGTCCACCGCCTCTATATCGCGCACAACCGGGAGGAGATCGATCACCGGCTTGGCGGCAAGCCCCGGCACCGCCGTGCTGCCGATGTGGTGGATTTCCAGCAGCAGCCCGTCCAACGCCTGCCGGATCCGCTCCGCTTCCTCCTCGTACGCCCTCGTCCACGCAGGGTCGTAGGGCGTCACCCGCACATGCTGCATCCCGTTTCCTCCCCTCGGCCGCTCTTTTCCCGCCGGCCGTAATTCCCTCTTATTCATCGACAGGCGGGGCCTGTCCCGCGTGCACACCCGCAGCCGCGCCGGCCGCCGGCGCATAGCCGGGGACACCGCCGGGGAGAAGCCTTCCACCCGGCCTCCCGGCGCTTTCTGCCGCCGGGTATCAGCCGCCGCGCCCGCCGAAACAGCCGTCCCTTTGGCCGAGCCGGGTTCCCGGGGCCGCCACGGGCCGCCACAGGCCACCACGGCGGGGAGGCCCCGCCGCCGGACGGTTTCCGGGCCGCCAGCTCCGCTTACGCCCGTCCTCTACCTGCTCTCTACCTGCCCTCCGCCGGCTTACAGGCGCGGCATCCCCGCAGCGTATCCCCGTTGAACGGGGCGGGGCACGCAGGAAAACCCGCGGACACAGCGCAGGACGATCTCCAGCCGCAGGGGGCGGGCGGAAGAGACTTCCCCGCCCGGCGCCGTCTTCCCGCAGAAGCGGCGGGCGCCGCCGGGACAAACGTTCCCCGGGCGGCCCGGCGGGGACGGATGCGGGGATTTATCCGGACCTCGCCGCCCTCGCGGACGCGGCCGGACGGGTGGAGACGAAAGCGGTGTTCCCAGCGACGGCTTCTCCGGCCGCTGCCGAAACCCCGCCGTTTCCCGGACGCGTTGCATTGCCGGGAGGACGCCCGGCCGTTCTGCCGCGGTCTATTCGATATCCATCCCCGCGCTCTGCAGCGTGTGCTGCGCCCTGCACAGGGCGGCATACTCCCCGTCCCGCCGCATCAGCTCGTCGTGCGTCCCGATTTCGCGGATGCCCTCGTGGTCGATAAAGGCGATTTCGTCCGCGCCCCGCACCGTGGACAGCCGGTGGGCGATCACCAGGGTGGTGCGCCCGCGGGCCAGCTCGTCAAACGCGGCCTGGATGCGTGCTTCGGTCACCGTGTCCAGCGCAGAAGTGGCCTCATCCAGAAGGAGGATGCGTGGGTTTTTCAGGAATATGCGGGCGATGCTGACCCGCTGCTTCTGCCCGCCCGAAAGCATCATCCCCCGCTCGCCCACATAGGTCTGGTATCCGTCCGGCATAGCGAGGATATCCTCATGGATTTCGGCCCGCTTGGCCGCCTCGACAACCTCCTCGTCGGTTGCCCCAATCCGGCCGTAGCGGATATTCTCCATAATCGTGCCGGCAAAGAGCATCACCTCCTGCTGCACGATGCCGATGTTCCCGCGCAGGGAGGCCAGCGTTAGCCCGCGGATATCCTTGCCGTCAATGGTGATGGTCCCCGCCGCCGTCTCGTAAAACCGGGGGATCAGATGGCAGAGGGTGCTCTTCCCCCCGCCGGAGGGGCCGACCAGAGCCAGCGTTTCCCCGGCGCGGATATGGAGGCTGACATGGTCCAGCACCCGCACCCCCTCGTCGTAGGAGAAGGTCACATCCCGAAACTCGATGTCGCCCCGGACATCGGCCAGCTCCACAGCGTCCGGCGCGTCGGTGATCTCCGGTTCCACCGCCATCAGCTGGCGGAACCGCCGGAAGCCGGCCATACCGGTGGTGCACTGCTCCACAAAGGCCGCCAGCCGGCGGATGGGCTGCAGGAAGGTGCCGACGTACAGGGTGAAGGTAATCAGGTCGATGTAATTCAGCGACCCGCCCATAATCAGCAACCCGCCGAAGGCGATCACCGCCACGTTCATGATGCTGGTCAGGAAGTCCATGCCCGCCTGGAAGGTGCCCATCTGGCGGTAAAACTCCCGCTTCGCCCCCCGGTATTTCCCGTTGCCTTCCTCAAAGCGCTCGATTTCATACGCTTCGTTGGTGAAAGCCTTGGCGGTGCGAGCGCCCGAAATGCTGGATTCAATGTCCGCGTTGATGCCTGCCGTCCGTTCCTTCACCTTCGCCGAGGCGGCGGACATCTTGCGGCGGCGGTAGACGGTGAAGAGGACGATCAGCGGCACCAGCAGAAACACCACCAGCGCGAGCTTCCACTGGATGGTCGTCAGCATGGCCAGCGCGCCGATCAGGGTGACGGCGGAGATGAACAGATCCTCCGGCCCGTGATGGGCGAGTTCCACCACCTCGAACAGGTCGTTGACCACCCGGGACATCAGGCTTCCGGTGCGGTTCTGGTCATAAAAACGGAAGGACAGGGTCTGCAGGTGGGTAAACAGCTCCCGGCGCATGTCCACCTCCATATATACGCCCAGGAGATGCCCCCAGTATCCCACGAAATACTGGAACCCGGCCCGGATTATGTAGGCCAGCACCAGCGCGGCCATCACGCCGAAAAACACCCCGTAGGCGTTGACCGGCAGCCAGTTCTGCATGGCGTACCGGGAAACCATCGGGAACAGCAGGTCCACCGCCGCGATCATCAGCGCGCAGAACATATCCGCCGCAAACAGCTTCCAGTGCGGCTTATAATACGAGGCAAACGCCCGCAGCACCGGCTGCCTCCGGCTTTCCCCGCAGGTCGTTTCGCCGGCGCTCCCTTTCCCGCTTGTCATCTCCCGCCACTTCCTTCCCTAATGAACCCAGAATGAACCCAGGCCGTAGCCGCGCCTGTTTGTCAAATTCCGGCGTCCCTTTCAACCGTTTGGCGGCTGCCCTCCGCCGCTTCCGCCGGCGGGGCGTCCCCGGCCGTCAGGGTGGCGACCGCGCAGTCCTCCGGCGGGAGGAAAAGGGTATCCCCTTCAATCCGGCCGCCGCCCAGGCTGACCGTTGCTCCCCGCCATGCCTCCGGCAGGCGGAGGGCCGTTCCCTCCCCGCCGGCGTTCACCCCGCACAGAAGGCGGGCGCCGCCGTCCACCCGCTCGTAGCAGAGCGCGTCCTGCGTGGCGGCCAGGGGGCGGAAGCCCCCTTCCCGGAGCGCCGGGGCGTTGAGGCGGAGCCGGCCCAGCCGCCGATACCATTGCAGCAGCCCGGCGTCCTCCCCGCCCCAGGGATAGCAGCCGCGGCAGAAGGGATCGCGGTAGCCCTCCATCCCCGCTTCGTCCCCGTAGTAAACGCAGGGGACGCCGGGAAGGGTGTACTGCAGCGCGGAGGCCAGCCGCATCCGGCGCAGCCCCTGCGCCCTCTGCTCCGGCGTAAGGGACTGCGCGGCCTGCCAGTCCCGCCCCCGGCCCTCCGCCGGCTCCCCGGCGAGGGCGGTGATCGCCCGCTCGGTGTCGTGGGTGCCGATCAGGTTCATCAGCCCCCGGAGCACCTGGGGCGGATAGTTTTCCACCACATCCAGTATCCGGATGAAAAAGTCGGCGGCCTTCCCGCCGCGGAGAAAATCGAGGATCGCCCCGCGGAAGGGATAATTCATTACGCTGTCCAGCTGCCGGCCGAGCAGATAGCGGCGGCGGTGGCCGTAGCTGATCTTGTTGCTGGCGTCCTCCCAGACCTCGCCGAGCAGCAGGGCCTCGGGATTTTCGGCCTTCACGGCGCGGCGCAGGCCGTCCAGGAACTCGTCCGGCAGCTCGTCCGCCACATCCAGCCGCCAGCCGGCCGCCCCCTGCCGAAGGCGGCGCCGCACCACGCCGTCCTCACCCAGGAGATACTCCCGGAAGGCGGGGTCGTTCTCGTTGACCTCCGGCATGGTGACAAAGCCCCACCAGGCGTCGTACTGGTCCGGCCACCGGTCGAAGGTATACCAGGAAAAATACGGGGAGGCCGGGGTCTGATACGCCCCCGGGCCGGGATACCGGCCCTCCCTGTTAAAATATACGCTGTCCGAGCCGGTGTGGCTGAACACCCCATCCAGCAGCACCCGGATGCCCACCTGCGCCGCCGCGCGCAGCAGGGAGAGGAAGTCCTCCTCCGTCCCGAGCAGGGGATCGAGGCGGGTATAATCCGCCGTATCGTACCGGTGGTTGGAATGGGCCTCGAAAACCGGATTGAGGTAAAGGCAGGTGACCCCCAGCTCCGCCAGCCGGTCCAGCCGGCTTTCCAGGCCCTTGAAATCCCCGCCGAAATAATCGTTGTTGCGCACCACGCCCCGCTCATCCGGCCGCCAGGCCGGCTGCCCGCCCCAGTCTTCCCGCAGGACCCGGTCGGCGGGCACCCCCTCCTTCGGCTTGCCGGAACGGGCAAACCGGTCGGGAAACACCTGGTACATAATCCCGCCGGCCAGCCAGCCCGGCGTGCGGAAAGCCGGGTCGTAGCAGGTCAGCTGCCAGCGGGGGCCCGCTCCGTCGCCGGTCAGCGTCCCGGTCCCGTCCGGCAGGCGGGCGAGAAAACGGGCGCCTTCGGCCGCGTCCGCCTCAAACCAGTACCAATACAGGCCCGGGGCGTCCGGGACATAGTGGATGTCCCACCATTCCTGCCGGTCCCCTTCCATCCCGGCCCAGAACATGGAAAAGCGCTGCAGCGCGTCCCCGGCGGGGCAGGCATCCTCCGCCGGGTCCTCCGCCGCCCGCTGGACGCACAGGCGCGCGGCGGTACAGCCAAGCTCGCGGGGAAGGCAGATACGAAAAAAGACCGCCTGCCCCGCCGGCTGGGCGCCGAAGGGCGAACGGTAATGCAGGTTGCGGGAATCAAAAGGTGGCAGCATGCGGATGGCTCCCTTCCGGCGGCCGGCTGCGCGGCCTGGACTCATGCGGGGGTACGGGCTCCGCCCGGGCGCCGAGGCACGTCCTCCGCCCCGCCCGGCGGTTCCCTGATTTGTTGGTTTTGTTGGTTGCCGTCCTTTTATTATGGCACGTTTTCCTCCCGGAATCAAGCGCAAAGACCGCCGGGGCCTCCGCAAACAGGAAAACCGCCGGGCGCCGGGCCGGCGTGGACGGAGCCGGCAGGCGGAAGCGGGCCGGCGGACGGACGCCCGGTATGCTGCGGAGGGCCGGCCGAACGGTCCCGGCATAAACCGCACGGCCGAAAAAACCAGCCGGACGGAAAACCCCGTCCGGCTGGCGATTCCCGCTGCATTCGGCTTCCGGCCGCCTGATGCAGCCGGCCCTGTTTCGGACAGTACGGCCCTGCCAAGCCCGCGCCGCCGCGTGCGGCGGGAAGGCCCGTCACCGCTTCCCGCCGTCCGCCCCCTGCGCCCGGGCGGAAGCGGCGGCCCGGCAGGACCAGGACGGCGGGGCCGGGGCAAAGCCGCCCTGCTCCGCCTTTCTCTGCGCCACCTCCCGGGCCCGGAACCGCCCGGGAGGAACCCCGGCTTCCCGCCGGAAAACCCGGGAAAAATACGACGCCTGTTTGAAACCGCACTTTTCCGCGATTTCATCCACCGTCAACGAGGTGAACAGCAGCGCCTCCTTGGCCAGGTCCAGCCGGTATTTCAGGATATACCGGCCCACCGTCATCCCCGTCAGCCGGCGGAAATCCCGCAGCAGGGTGGTATGGTTGGTGTGGTACCGCTCACACAGCGCCTCCACGGAAATATCCTTGTCGTAATTGGCGTGGATATATTCCAGCACATTGCGCGCCAGCGGCGTGGACACAACCAGCTCCTCCGTGAAGCGGGCGTACTCCCTTTCCGCGAGCTGCAGCAGCTCCAGCAGGCTGACCCGCGTGCGGCAGGCCCAGTAATCGTCCGTGTGGCAGTCGAGCTGCCGGATCGCCGCATCCATCAGCTCCCCGGCTTTGGGCAGCGCCACGGCGTCCAGGGGAAGGACGCCCGCATAGGCCATCCCCCAGTCCAGAAACAGGTGGAAGGAGGGATAGCCGAACTGTTCCCGCAGCGCCTCAAAATCACCCCGCCGGATATTTTCCATGGTGAGGTTCAGGTTGATAAACCCCGGAGGGAAAGAGACCGACTTCGCTTTCAGCCCTTGCTGATGAATCCGCTCCACCTGAACGTCGTCGTGCAGAAACAGAAGCGCGCCGGCCTGCAGGTAGCAGCGGTCCCGGTTAATGCGCAGGGCGACGCAGCCCTCTTCCACCAGGACGATCTGCAGGCTTCCCTTCGGCGGGCGGCTCCGGAAAGCCTCCTCCCACTCATAGGTAAGCGTTATGGTGCCGGAACGATAGCGTTGGCTGAGAACCGCCATGCCTTTCCTCCCCTTCTCCGGCAATCGGCCGACCGCTGCGCATCGGACAGCGGCCGCATCCGGCCGGCCCGCCGCCCGCGCCGGGCCCATCGGTTTGCGCAGGCATTGATCGTTGTTTACATATATTCAACCAATATTTGATATTCTCTTGCTCTATTTGCTATTTTATCGGATATATACGATGAAATCAAGAGCAATTCCTCAGAATATGTACCGAAACTCCGCCCGCCCCGATTTCAGCCCGTCCGGCAGGGGAACGCCGGAATTTGCCGAACCCACGGCGCGCGGCACAGCGCAGCGCAAAGAATTTTCCGCATTTTGCCGCTTTCTCCCGACGAAGCCCTTGCATTCTCCCGCAGGATCCGGTAAGATAGAAACATCATTGCCGCTTTAAACCGCTGCGGTTTAAAGCGATAAACCGCCGGCGCCTGCTCCGGCAGGAAATTCATCGGCAGAGGAAGGGGACGCCCCATGCCCAAGGAAACCGTCATCTGGCTGACCATCGGCGTTTACGTCGTGTTTATGGTCGCGGTGGGCCTGCTCAGCGCCCGCAGCTCGAAAAGCATTACCGATTTCACCGTCGGCGGCCGGAACGCCGGGGCGTGGGTGTCCGCCCTGTCTTACGGAACGGCGTATTTTTCGGCGGTCATGTTCATCGGCTACGCCGGCTCCACCGGATGGAAATACGGACTGTGGGGCGTCCTGCCCGGCATCGGAAACGCCGTTTTCGGCTCCCTGCTCGCCTGGCTGGTGCTCGCCCGGCGGACGCGGGAGACCACCCGGCGGCACAAAATCAAATCCATGCCCCAGTTTTTCGCCAAGCGGTTTGAAAGCACGGGGATGAAGCGGTTTGCGGTGGCGGTCATCTTTCTGTTTCTGCTGCCCTATTCCGCCTCGGTATACAAAGGGCTGACCAGCGTGTGCGCGGTGCTGCTCGGCATCGACGAAAGGGTCTGCATGGTGGTGATCGCCCTGGCGGCGGCGGCCGTGGTGATCCTGGGCGGATACGTCGCGACCCTGAAGGCGGATTTCGTGCAGGGGCTCATCATGCTGGTCGGCGTGACCGCTCTGATCGTGGCGGTGGTTCGCTGCAGGCAGGTGGGCGGTCTGCGGGCCGGGCTTGCGGCCATCGCCGCCGAAACCGAAAAGCTGAACCTCGGCGTCCGGGACCACGTCGGCCTGTGGGCCACGGTGCTGATGACCTCCTTCGGCACCTGGGGCCTCCCCCAGATGATCCACAAATACTACGGCATCCGGGACGACCACGAGGTGCGGCGGGGCACGGTGATCTCCACCCTGTTCGCTCTGCTGATCGCGGGAGGCGGCTATTTCATCGGCTCCCTGTCCCATCTGTTCTTCACCTCCCTCCCCACCCCGCCGGGCGGCGGAGAGGGGAATCCGGACTACCTGGTTCCGAACATGCTGGTGCAGGCCGACCTGCCCACCATCCTGGCGGGCGTGGTGCTGGTGCTGCTGATCGCCGCGTCGGTGTCCACCCTCGCCTCCATCACCATCACCGCCTCCTCCACCCTGACCATGGACTTTATCCAGGACAGGCTGTTCCCCGGCATGGATAAGGTCCGGGCCGGCTGGGTGACCAAGGGGATTTGCGGGGTGTTCGTCCTCCTTTCCTACCTCATTGCCAACTCCAACACCCCTATCCTGGACATGATGTCCTATTCCTGGGGGATCCTCTCGGGCAGCTTCCTCGCCCCGTACCTCATCGCCCTGTACTGGAAGGGGATCAACCGCGCGGGCGCATGGGCCGGGATGATCGGCGGCTTCCTCCTCGCCCTGCCGCCGGTGGTGTGCAAGCTGTTCGCCCCCGCCGTCTCCCTCCCCTCCCTGGGGGCGGTGAAGGATCTCGGCCCCCATTTCGCCTGCGCGGCGATGGTGCTCTCCCTCCTGCTCTGCGTGGGGGTCAGCCGGCTGGCGGCGGCCCGCCGGTGGAAAAGCGGCGCGGAAAACCCCGCCTTCTATGCGGCGGAGCCGGAGCGGGCGTAGCTTCCGGTTTTCCCCGCTCTATCCGGCTCCCTCCTGCTCTATCCCTCTTCCCCGGCTTTTCAGCGAAAAAATTTGCAGGGAAGGCGGGACGCTCTTTACTTTTGGCGGACGTGCTAGTAAAATAGATGTGTTCGCATCCATTTTTCAGGAATCCGGGCAGAAAAAAGGGACGGACCCCTTTCCTGCTTTTTATACAGCTTCCCGGGCCCGGCTTCCCGCAGCGGCCGCCGCCCCCTCCTTTTTGGCTGCCTGCGGAGAAAAGAGGCTTGTAAACCATGACAAAGCATCCGATATGGAACCCGGAGATGGAATGCATGGACCGCCGCGGCATCGAGGCTCTCCAGCTCGAGCGGCTGAAGGCGCTGGTCGATTACTGCGACCGCAACGTAAAATTCTACCACGACCGGCTCCAAAAGGCCGGGGTCACGGCGG
>CAJFTG010000084.1 GCA_904419875.1 Candidatus Avimonas caecicola
CCAAGGCTTCTTTCAGCCCGCTGAGGTCGGCGGACTTCGTCAGGCCCTCAATCGCGGTGGAAATGGCCTTCGCCGCCGCGTTGACCGCCTCCTGGTCGTTGACCGTGAGCTCGCCTTTCAGCAGCGCCTCCGCCGCCTCGACAGCCTGCTCCAGCGCTGCCACCGACGACGCGGTGCAGCCCTCGGTGTCGGCCGCTTCGGCCGCCTCCAAGGCTTCTTTCAGCCCGCTGAGGTCGGCGCCGGGGATTACAAAGGGTTCATCCAGCAGGGTGATTTCGCCGAACTTCGCCGGCTGACGGCCGCTGGCGATCCCGCCGTAATACTCCAGGTAGTTGCGTTCCCACTGCCCCGGTTCCCCCGGCGTGCCGATGGCGGCATCCCGGTCGTTGACGACGATATCGAACCAGTAGCTTTCCCCGGCGGGGACGTTGCCTTCCAGGCCCACCAGAGACCACGGAACCGCCATGGTATAGGTCGTAGTCTTCTTTTCCTCGTTCCGTTCAATGGACGAAGGCATCTGCTCCTGCATCAGCCAGGCGCCGGCCAGGGAACCAAACTGGTCGTCGTCCACATGGATGCGGACCTGGCCGTCAATCAGGCCGATGCTGTACACAAAGTAACCGACCCGGTTGGGGCTGAAACCGATCTGCAGGGAATCCCAGTCCCAAAGCTCATCAGGGTTTTCGCAATCGTACTGTACGTCGTCCGTCACCTCAACCCGCATGTACAGGTACCCGTCGTCCCAGGCAAAGCGGGCGTCAGCGGTGATTCGTTCGCCTCCCATTGTCCCTTCCTGGCCGATGCCGGGGATTTCCGTCCAGTCGATCTCTCCCTCGGCCGGAGCCTTGACGGCGCCGTTGAAGGTAACCTGGTTTTCAAACACGCCTTCGGCCCCGTTGTCGGCCCGGACCAGGATATCCACCTGCGCATACGACTGCCGGGGGGACAGATCGCTGGGCAGCGTCTGCACGGGAAAGTAAAGCCTGCGGACCTCTCCGGCAGCCAGGGTAACGGCCGGGAGCGCGAGGTCGTCGGCAAACAGCCCGGCGGAGGTGGTGTCGGCAAAGGCAAGGGTATAGGTCACCGTCTCTTCCGCGATATTTTCAACGGTCAATTCGACCTGCCAGCCGTCGGCGGTATACACCGTGGCGGCCGACACCGCCGCGTAGTTGCCGATGGGCGGCTGGCCGATATCCGTGCCGTAGATGTTACGCGTCTGCGAGGTGAGCTCCACCTTGGCCTGCGCGTTCTCCGGATAGACGTTGTCCGAAACCTCCACGTCATACGCGCCGTCAATCCATACGGCGGCCGACCGGTCGTCCTGAACCCCCTTGCGGGTGCCGAAGTCGTTGTCCAGGACCTTGACCTTCTGCGCACCGCGAATATACAGCGCATAGTCCGTGTTGCGGTCGCACACAACGTTGTTTTGTATCCGGATATCCCGATGCATCAGCATCGCGGGGTCGGTGCTCGCCGCGCCGTCGCTTTCAATGGCGATGGGGCTGGAAATGAGCTTGTTGCTGTAGAAGCCGGTGTTTTCAAAACGGTTGTTGGTGATCTCCAGGTTCTGTACATAACCGCACTCGTTCCAGCCATCGGTGACCTCCGGCTTGACCAGGACGGCGGCCATCCCCACGTTGCGGATGGTGCAGTTGGTGATTCTGCCGTCGGGCGCCTTGATCAGGAAGCCGCGGGACCGGGTGGTATCCACCAGGCAGTTGTCAAACAGGAAGCCCGCGCCGTTGGCGGAGAGGTTTTCAATCAGCGTGCCGTCCTCCAGACGCACATCCCGGTCGAGGGTAAGGACATACGTCTGGTAGCCGGCGGCCTCCGGTTCCGCCGTCACGGTTGCACAGGCGATCAGCTCGCCTGCGCGAGTGAAGAGCAGCGCGGTGTCGCCCGCGCGGAAATTCGCGGGCAGGCCGGTATAGTAGTTGTCGCCGGCGGTATAGGTCAGGGCTTTGGTCTGCGGATCGTAGCTCAGCACCTTGCCGAACTCGCCGCTGATGTTGGTGCCGTCGTCGGTCATGTTCTCAAACAGGCAGCTGACCACCTGCGGGCCAACCCGCATATTGGTGCTGTGGGTCGCGTCGCAGGTCGAGATCAGCGGCGCCGGCCCGCGCAGCCGGCCCTGCTCATCGGTCCAGAACAGATCGCTGCGGTACTGGCTTTGATCGAAGTCCTCCGCCAGCACGGGAGCCGCCTTGGGGGTGATGGCCACGCGGTACAGCTGCGTGCCGCCGTCGCCGTTGCGCTCCTGGAAGCCGAAGCCCGCGCCGCTGATGATGCTGAAATCCTCAAAGCGGACATTGCCGCAGTCCTGCAGGACAACCACGCTGGCGCCGTTGCCGCGAACCGCAATCTTTCCGCCGACCTCGAGCTCCTGCCCCCGGTCGTTTTTCAGCACGCAGCGGTGCTTCCCGCCGCCGAGATAGGCGATGCTCTGGAAGCCGATGTCGGCGAAAGGCGTATCCTCGCCCGGACGGAACGCTTCGACATACAGTTCGGTTGCCGCCGGATAATAGGCGGTGTCCGTCAGGTCGGGCAGATAGCCGGGGTCGGTCTGGACGATCACGTAGCCGTCGCCCTTTTCGATCACGGTCCCCTGGCCGTTGGCATTCAGCCGATGGCTGATGTACAGACCATAAATCGACACATCCCGGCAGTTGTTCATGGTGAAGACGGTGCTGGAATACTCCTCAAACTCCACCGCCACGCCGTAAGCGTACAGGGCGTAATCCGTCACGCCCGCCAAGGAAAGGACATCCGCCGTGTACAGCCCCGGAGGCACAATCCCGTAGGTCTGGTTACGGGCGGAGAGGCTGAGATACCGTTTCAGGGGCAGCGTCTCATCCAGTGTGCGCACCGCGGATTTGTACTCCATGCCCGCGAAGACTTCCACATTGGTTTTGGGCAGAAGATCCTCGTTGACGCCGTTCTCCCTGCGCACCGCCGGGTCGTACAGGTCGTCCCCGTACGCGTTGGTGGAACCGTCGGCAGCAATGCCGTTTTCGGCCTTGTTGTCCTGCGCCAGCAGGTAATCCACGCCCTGAGCGGCAATGCCGCCCGCGACGGTGTTTTCCGCCAGGGTGATGCTGACGCCGCCCTGCACGGTAATCTCATCCGCTGTGTTGAGCAGCAGGACCACGTTGCGCCCCTCCGGCACGGCGATGCCGCCCGCCACCTCGTTGAGGGCGATCAGAACGTTCTGCAGCCCTGCGGAAAGGGAAACGCCGCCCTGCAGCTCATTGTTCTGCACCACGGCCTCGCTGCAGCGGAGCTCTACGGCCGGACCGTCCGCCGTCAGCGCGTTGTTCAGGATCAGCGCGCCGGAGGAGATAGCGTCCATGACCGCCGGCGCGTTTTCGGCGGTGTTGATTATACAGCTGGAGGCGAGCGACGGAGCCGCCGCCTGCACGGCGCTGCTGTCGTCAAACACAACCGCGCCGGAGGAGAAAGCGCCTTCAATCCGGCAGTTGACCAGGTTGGTCTGCGCGCCTTCCCGGCTGTTGACGCTGTGAACCGCATGATTGGCCGTGCCCCGGATTTCCGCGTTTTCCAGCGTCAGCCCCGCGCAGTCCCAGGTGTTGACGGCTTCCTCGGGGGATAGCCCGGAGTCTTTCCACGCGCTGACCTCCAGCGTGAAGTTTTTCAGCGTGACCGGCGCCCCGTTCGCCTCCAGGAAAATGCCGAAACGGCCTTCCTGCTCGGGGTTCGGCCCGTCATAGGAGTACCCGCTGGGCGAGGTGCGGATGCAGATGTTCCGCAGGTCGTACACCGTTTCCTCCCCGATTCCGCCGAAATATAGGCTGGCGTGGTCGGTCACCTCGTAAACGGCGCCTTCCTCAAGGTTTCCCGCCTGGATCCGGCCGGTCAATTCCGCCGCCGTCAGGGAATAGACCGCGGCGTCCGTATAATCCCGGCCGGTCAGCGGGAACCTCCCCGGCGTCAGGCTGCTGCCGGGCACGGGCTCCTCCCGCTCGGCGGCCGGCCCTTCCTCAATGCCGGGGTCGTCGAAGTCAATCTCCGTATACCGCACCGCCGGGGTGAACACCAGGCTGTCGTGCCAGTTGTGGTCCGCGCCCCGGTTGACCCGGAAGTACACGTACTCATTCTTCTGGATATCCAGCGGGATCGGATCGAACGTCGCCCCGCCGCCGTTGGGGATATAGGTCAGGGGCAGGATGTCCCGCACCTCGCCGTCGCTGGAAAGCTGCACGCCGTAATAGCAGCCGTCGCCGGCGTCGGACGCGCCGGTGCTGTCCTGCAGCCAGAAGCCGCCGTCCATGTACAGCGTCACCTTGCCGGTATAGGGGGCTTTAAAGGCGATGACCGCGTCGTACATGTTGCCGGGCAGCAGCTCGCCCTGATAGACCTGCGGGACGTTGTAGTCCTCCGGGCCGGCGCACCAGACGCCGTCCTGATAATAGGGGATTTCGGTGGTTTCGTTTTCGCCGATGCCGGCATACAGGTAATACCAGTTGTCCTGGCCCTGCGTGCCGGAAAACTGCCCGACGAACGAATATTCCGACACCGCGGAAAGCTGTGCTTCCTTATCCAGGCTGACGTCGTATTCCAGGGAGGTATACTCCGCCTCCGGCATAACCTTTAGCCGGCATTCGCCCCCGGTTGCCGCCACCCGCGTCGCCCGGATGTGCAGCAGGTCGCCGGCGCGCACAGCGGTCTCCACCGGTTCCAAATCCAGCGCCGCTTCCTGGCCGAGGTCGGCCGTGTCCGACGAAGCGAGGAAGCTGCCCTCCGCCGGCCAGATCTTCACGTCGTTTTTGTACACGGCCAGCCCGATCACATTGCCCGCCGTATCCTGGGAAAAGCCGGCGTCGCCGAAGTTCAGGGACAGCACGCCGTCCCGGGGGGCCTGATAGGTGAAGGCCACGTCGTTGCCGTTCTCCGCCGGGGTCATGTACATCGCGTCACAGTGCCAGGAATTGGTGCTGTCGTATACCGTTATGACGCCGCGCTCCCACAGCACGGTATAATCGTCGCGGCCGGGGATTTCTCCCTCGTAGTCATAATACCGGCCGAGCTGCCAATCCCCGCTCCATCCGTTCTGGTTCATGGGCGTATACTCGCTGCCGCGGGCCGCGTCCATCCGCCAGCCGTTGCCATGCTCGAAGTTGTTGTCCGCCGTATCCGCGAACGGGAAGACATCCGCCATGACGGCCTTTTCCGGCAGCGCCAGCGCCGGGTCGTCGGCCGCGTCGTAGGTATCGTTGAGGTAGGCCACGGTGGGGCTCCACTCGACGATGTCATCCTGGTCGTTGCCGTCCGGGTCCATGACAAAGTAGAGTTTTTCCCCCGCCTGGATGCACAGGTCATAGGGCTCGAACGCATACTCGTTGCCCTCGGTCCCCGGGGCGCCCTCGCTGTTGGCCAGGTACTGCCAGCGGTCCCCCACCGGCCAGACAGGGATAATCGTCCCCGACTGGTTGGATTTGTATACGGCGATCCGCACGCCGTTAAAGCCCTGCGCGGTAATCGGCGCCTCCGCGGAAATCCGGACAGTGCCGGACAGCGGGGCGGTGTAAACCATCGCCGCCATATAGCCGCTGAGCTGGACGGATTCGTCCGACCGGAAGTGGGAGTTTCCCCAAACCACGCCGCCCTCACTGGTGGCAATGCCCGAGGAAACCGCCCAGACCGCATAATTGCTGACGTAATACAGATCCTCCATCGGGACAAAACCGGTCGTGTTCGCGGGCGCCTGGGCGAAGGACCAGCTCCCGGACGGGTTGTAATCATAGACCTGGGCTGTGTTCAGGCCGTCAACGGAAGGATAGTGATCCCATGGGCTGTCCGGACCGGTCAGCTCCTCCGGCGGCGCGGCAAGCGCCGTGCCAAAGCAGGAGAAGAGCAGGGCCAGGCCGGAGGCCAGGGATAAAAAGCGCGTAAAGCGCGGATGTTTGCGCATATCCAAAACACCTCAAACCCTTTCTGCGTATGGGAACGGTTCGGGGAGGGGCCGCGGCCGATTCCGCCGCCCCTCCCGGCCCGTTCACTGTATTTTTCTCGCCTTTATATCCATCTTCTTGCCCAAAAGGTTCCGGCCCCTTCGGCGGCGCCCGCCCTTGTGAAAAAGGACCGGGGCGCCCGCCAGGTCAGCCCGCCGGACGGGCCGCCCCCGTTTTTTCCAGAAGGCGCAGCAGTTCCTCAAAGACCCTTTCGAAGCGGCCGGGGTCGTCGTCATAGGTGGCGTTGTCGGTAAAGACCCGGGCGGCCAGCCGGTCGTGCGCCGCCTCGTCCCGCTGCCGCAGAAGCCGGAGCAGAGCGGCGTCCTCCGCGCCCCGGCGGGCCGCCTCCAGGCGCATGCCGGGCCAGGGGCCGTCCGTGCCGGGGTAAGCCAGGAACGCGTCCCCACAGGGGAAATCGGTGCCGATGCCGGTATGGTTCGGGCAGCTGGTTCCCCGGAAGGGGTCCATGCCCGGCGGGAACTGGTTGAAGCCCCAGTGCAGGAATCCGCCCAGGCGGTTGGCCGCGCAGCCCCAGAAGAGGAGCCGTCCCCGGAGCAGGGGGCTGTCCAGGAACCGGTTGAGCCACCTGCCTTCCGGCGTGCAGCACACATAGGTCCACACCTCTTCGCCCAAGGCGGCCAGGCGGTCAAAATCCGCCTTCCGCTCCTCATAGCTGTCCGTGACCGGCACCCAGATATCCACGCCGCCGCGGAAAGAGGGGGTTTTCACCGCCTCAATGACCCGCGCGCCCGGCAGATACCGGCGGAGAAGCCCCGCCGCCAACAGGTACTGCCTCTGGCGGGAAGCCAGCGTCCGTTCATCCGGACAGTGGACATCCGGCTCGTCGTGGATGTGGAACACCGTGCGCCCGGCCCAGCCGTTATCCCGCAGGAAGCCGGCGAGTTCCCGGACAAACGCCGCCAGCAGCGCATAACCCTCGGCCGTATCGACCGGAACGTCCGGCGCGGCGGCGCAGCGGAAAACGGCGGTGTACATGTCCGGCATGCCGTCGGGAAGAAAGCCCCGGCTGAGCAGCGGGCCGATCTCCAGGGTTTGGAAGCCCTGGGCGAAAAAGCAGGAAATCAACGGCCGGAGATAGGAAAAATCAAAACGGCACGGCGCGCGGGAAGCCAGACAGCGCCCGTCCAGCTCGATGTAAAACATCGTCTGATGCACCCGGCGCATCAGGGCGGCGTAACGGCCCACCATCGCGTAATAGGCGGGCGTCCCGTCCTCCACCCGATGGCACCGCCGGATGGCGTCCAGGCTGAACCAGTTCGTGACCGGGAAGGCGTCCTGCGGAATCTCCACGTCGTATACCCGCACCGTAATCACACAGTCATACCTCTCCCGCCCGCACTGCGCGTGCAGCGAGAGGCGGTATTCCCCCGCCGGCAGTCCCTCCTGCGGGACCAGGCAAATATACGCGGCCGCCACCCCGTCCCCGCCCGGGACGCGCCCGTCCGGCGCGGGCCGCAGGCAGTCGTACACCCGGAACGGGGCCAGCCGCACGGCATACGGCGGGCAGTGCGCCGGACGGTCCTCCAAAACCATGGCGCCCCCCTGCTCCGTGCCGTCCCCGGTGTTGTATTCCACCGGCACCGGCAGCATCTGGAACCACTCGGGCCGGAAGCCCTCCCCGGAAAGGGTGAGGACGGCCTCCGGCGCGGCGGTGCGCAGCAGAAGCTGGATTCCCGGCCTTCCGTTGCGCGCCGTCGGCAGGCGGAGCGAGCCCGGAAGCGGAGCGAGCGGCTGGTCCGGGAACAGGAACTCCTCCCGCGCCGTCAGCGCCCCCTCCATCCGAGGGCTTTCCACCGGTTCATCTCCCCTTTAAAAAAGGCGCGGACCGTGACGCCGATCCGCGCCTTTTTCTCGAAATTTGTCCTGAGGCCAAGCGTCAGTCCGGAGTCCGGGCGTCAGCTCTGATAACCCAGCTCCTTGGCTTTGTCGTTGACCTGCTGAATGTAGTTTTCAATCCCATCGCCCTTATACCCGTCGAGGATTTCGTTCCACATATCCGCCACCGGCTTGTCGCCGGTCATAATGGTCATCAGGTCGTCCGCCAGGCTCAGGCCGAAGCCGGTGTCCAGGCTGACGAAGATGTCGGTGTAACGGGAGTCAAACTCCGGCACCGGGGCGTTGCGGGCCGCCTCAACACGCGCATCGCAGATCGCCTCGATATCCTCGGGAACGAGGGAGACATACTCGTACTTTTCCTTCGGGGTCCAAGCCGCCAGATCGTGGAAGATATTGATGGAGGGGTACTTGGTCCGCAGGTCCTCGCTCTCCTTGATGAACTGATCGTCAATAATCTCGTAGGTGTCGCCCTCAAAGCCGTAACGGCTGAGCAGGATGCCTTCGTCGGACAGCAGATAATCATAAAGCTGCATGATGCGGTCAAACTTGGCGTCGCTCACTTTGGAGGAGATATAGGATTCGCTCCAGGCGTAATCCCACATCCAGTAGTACGCGTTGCCGTCGACACTCGGCATCAGGTCAAGGCACTTGACCGCTTCGGTATACTTGCTGCCGTTGGTTTCTTCCCAATACTGGATCATGTCCCCCCAGGGGCCGCCGAAGCCGGTGGCCAGCATGGCCGCGCTCTGGCCGCTCAGGAACTTATTGTACGCCTGGGTGGTGGACCCGAGAGCCACGTCGGCCTCAATGGTGCCTTCCTTGTACATATCGCGCAGGAGCTGCCAGGTGGGCAGAGCGGCGTCGCCCAGGTTCTCGCCCGCGAAATAAGCGGGGACGTATGTGCCGTCGCCGTTGTCAATCCAGCGGAAGGTGTTGCCGCCGACAACCGCCGCCGGCATGCTGTAGGTGAAGAAGGGGCCGACCAGGTAATCGGGAGCGCAGGCCGTCATGCCCTGAATGTTCTTGCCCTCTGGGTCCGCCTTGATGATCGCCTGGATCATGTCGCGGAATTCCTGCCAGTTGGTGGGTTCCTTGGTGACGCCCGCCTTCTGGGCGAGGTCCCAGCGGTAGACGATCGAGCGGTCCTCAATGGTTTCCGCCTGCTCCGTATAGGTCTGGCGGAAGATGCAGTACATCTTCCCGCCCACCTTGCAGGTATCCGCCTCGGGGCTGTCCAGATAAGCCGCCAGATTCGGGTAAGCCGACAGGTCGGACGGGATCTCATGGAGCAGGCCGTCGCTGACCCACTGGGAAAAGAGCGCCTGGGTGCGGATGTCCGCCGCGAAGATATCGGGCAGCGAGTCGCTGGAAGCCCACAGCTGGAACTTTTGGTTGTAGTCGTCCCACGTCACGTTGACAGGCTCGAAGGTAACGTTGAGCTTTTCCTCAATGGTCTGCAGCACCTTGTCCGTGTCGCGGCTTCCGAGCGCGCTGTCCGCATCCCAGTAGCCGATGGATATGGTCATGTGCCCGTCGCCGGAGCTGTCGTCCGGGGTGGACGATTCTCCGCCCCCGCTGCAGCCGCCCGCGACCATGGTAAGGCATGCCGCGCCCAGAATCAGTGCCAGTAGCCTTTTTGCCTTTTTCATCTCATTCTCCTCCTGTCTTATCAGTGAATTGTCAAACTAAGTGCAACAGGAATTGAGTTCGAAGTGCCATAATACCTGAGCAGAATGGAAGTTCAAAACTTTGCGAGGCCTGGCGTTTAT
>CAJFTG010000085.1 GCA_904419875.1 Candidatus Avimonas caecicola
CACAACATCAACAAGTACGGGCCCTCCCACGTCAACGACAAGGTATCCCGAAGCAGCGGTTATTACGAGGAGTGGATCGGGAACTATGAGCGGGGATGGTATGAGCTGGCGAAGCTGTTTCCGGAGATCACCATTTGGGAGATTGACAACGAAACCAACAACATAGATTTCATGCACAACGCGGAGGGGACCGGCGCTTTTTCGCTGCAGGAAATGGCGGATATTTCGACCGATCTGTTTTTCTACGGCTCCCGGGGCATCCACCGGGCGAACCCGGAGGCCGTCACTGTGATGGGCGGCTTTGTCACCTGGTCCGGCGAAGGCTTTCTGAAGGCCGTTTATGAGAACATAAAATCGGGCGAATTCGGGGAGGGCAGCACGGACCCGGACGATTATTTCCAGGCGCTGGCCTGGCATCCGTACACCAACGGGTTTAATGCACAGTCCTTTGTCACCGCCAACCAGAGCCTTTACGATCTTGCTTACAGCTATGAAGGCAAGCACAAGACCGTGTATTTCACCGAGCTGGGGAACTGGGACGCAACGCAGAGTGAAGACAAGGCGGCGGAGTACGTGCAGGCGGTTTACCGCACAACGGCGGAAAGCCTGCCGTTTGTTGAGTCGATTCACTATTTTCGCGCGTTTGACAATATCGTGGACAACAACTGCCAGGGCGGATTGTTCCGGGACCCCAACCCGGACCGGCAGGATATGGAACAGGGAACCGGCCGGCGGGCCAATCCCGGCGAACCCAAGAAATCGGCCTATGCTTATCAGCAGGCCGCCGGTGGGAGCGGCAGCCTGGAGCTTCTGACAACGGTTTTGGAATAGGAGACGGAAGATGAGATATTATCAGAGCGGCGACCATAGCAACACCTGTCTGCATGTGATTGGAAACGGCCGGGTAAGCATCGGACTCCGGGGTCTGGATATTTACATGGCCAAGGGGAACCATCTGGCGGGACGAAACTGCCTTTCCGGCCATGTCCCCGAGGAGCCGCCGGTGGAAGCGTACAGCGAGCGCATCCGCGGCCGCGACCGTTGGAAATACCGGATACGCGTCGGCGGGGAAGAGGCGGGCACAATGGAGGAATACCTCACCGACCGCGGCGTTTTTGTCCGGGAATTTGCACTGAACCGGCCCCTGCGTTTTGTAATTGAACCCGATTCGGCGGCGGTTTTTGATGGGGCTGCCGGTGTGTATACGATACCGAAAGGGGCGTATTACATCAACGACTATCCCACGGACCGCGACACCTGCTTTCGCATCGACGGCGACCGGGCGGAAATTCATCCGACGGCGGACAGCGTTGAGGTGACCCTTGCGGGGAACGCCCGTTTGTACATCCGGTTTGGGGAAACGCCTCAAGAGGTTCTGGACGACAGGGTGGGAGAGGAGTACAATCCGGTCTGTCCCGCCGCAGGGGATACGGCGTTAGGGGATATTGTGGAGGACTACTGGTATGTTTTCGCCAACTACCGGTCGGACTGCGGCGGCGTCGTGAGCGCGATCGAATGGAATCTGGCGTATATCCGGGATCTTTACGGCGCCTCCAGAGGGCTGCTCGCCGCCGGATTTTTCCGGGAAGCCCGGGAGCTGCTGGCGTTTTACCTCCGTGTCTGGAAGGAAAAGGGGTTTCTGTCCACCGCGCAGTCGGTGGGAACCGACGGAGCAATGCATATCCACGAATGCGACGAGGCGGAAAACCCCGGCTATTTAATCCTGCAGGCGTTTGATTACTGTGAAGCGGCCGGCGACCCGGCGTTCCTGCAGGAGCTGATGCCCATGCTTCGCTGGGCGCTGGAGGTTCAGGTGCGGCATCTCTATCATGGGATGATGCCGTTCAGCGGGGATGAAACCTATGTGGCCGGCGGTATGCTGCCAAGGGTTCATGTGGATGACGGCTCCTGCGAGGCGACGATGCTGTTGATCGAGTCCGGGAGGCGCATGGCGCCGTATGAGGACCGGGACGGGATCCGCCGGGGCGTAGAGGAGGCCCGGCGGCGTTTTGCAGAGAATTTTCTGCGGGACGGGCGGCTGATTACCAATAATCCCGACCGCAGAAACGCGCCCGGACCGGATGCCAAGAAGGGGGTATGCGCGTATTGCTATGCGTATATGGACGGCCTGAAGCCCAACCGGTACGGGCTGTATACCTGCCCGGATTGTGCCGCCAAAACCGAAGACATCCGCTCCGACCGTATCTATGCGTTGTCCTGCGTGCAGATGATGCCGGCGTACATCCACAGCGACCTGCTGACAGCCGGGCAGCAGCGGGAGATCTATGAACGTCTGGCCGGGGACGTACTCCGCAGGGGATGCATCGACGGAAACGGCGCGGCGGGAAAATGCACCGGTTACGAGTACGGGCTGCTGCTTTACGGGCTGACGGCGACGGACAGCCCCCTGCGTCACGAGCTGTATCGACTCGTGCTGGACAGCCGGGACGAGGAGGGCGTCTGGGCGGAATACTATGTCGCCGGAAAACCTGCCGGCATGCGCTGGCGGGTCTGGGAAGGCGGCGTGAATCTGATGGCGCTTCTGGCGTATGAGCGCAAAGAACGGGAGGGAAAGGGATGAACCGCCGCAGGCTTCGGCTTCTTCTGGCGCTTGCGCTGCTGTGCTGCACGGGATGCGGCGGCTCGTCCGGTGAATCGGCGGAATCCGTGAAGGAGGCGCTGCAAAAATACGGGAGCAATTACCGGGCGGATATGGAAACCCCGGAGGAAGGCCATCTTTTTGGCATGTGTTATCTGGCCTGGGAAGGGGTCGGGAACGGGATCGATTATCGGAAGGGTATGCAGCTGATGAAGAACCTCGGCGTCCAGTCGATCCGCCACTGGATGCATTTCAGCTATTATATGGAGGACTACAAGACTTTCAAGCCGGAGGCCGTCCGGCAGATGCACGATATTCTCGCCGCGGCGCGGGAGCAGGGGTTCCAGGTGATCGGCATGAGCCATGTCAACTGGTCGCTGGAATCCGGACGCTTTGGCGTGGGGAAACCGGTCCGGCAGCCCTGGGAGGGCAGCGATTATTACCGCTGGCTGGAATGTTATGAGGAAACCTGGTATCTGGTGGCAAAGGAATTTGCTGAAATAACCTATTGGGAGATTGACAACGAGATCAACAACAAGGACTTTATGTACACAGAAGGGAAATTCGGGGAGAAGCTTTCCACGCAGGAGCTGGCCGCCCTTTCCGCCGACATGCTGTATTATGCTTCCCGCGGCATCCACCGCGCGAATCCGGACGCCGTGACGGTGATGGGTGGCATCGTGGACCCGTATGGACTCGGCATACCGGAAACGGACACCGGGACCACCATGGTCAACTTTATGGAGGCCCTCTATGACGCGATCGAAAGCGGGGAACACGGCAGCTTCTATCCCGACGATTTCTTTCAGGTTGCCGCCTGGCATCCCTATTATTATCAGGGAAAGGCCGACGATTACTTTGTGGAGGAAAACAACCGCATATATGAGGTGATCCGGCGCAGGGAAGGAAAGGACAAGAAGGTTTTTCTGACAGAATTCGGCTGGAACGAATCCATCTGGGGGGAGGAAAACATTGCACAAGCCATGCGGGAGCTGTACGCGGTTGTCGCCGAACAAATGCCCTATGTGGAAAGCCTGCATTATTTCCGGGCCTTTGACAATATGAGCAATAACGGGGAAGTGGCCGGCATGTTTTACGACCCCAATCCCGGCCGCATCGACGTGCTGCCGGGCTCGGACGCGCGCCGCACGCCGGGGGCGCCGAAGCCGTTTGCCTTTGCCTATCAGCAGGCTGCTGGCGGAACGGGCAGCCTGGAGCTGCTGACGGCTGCGAAAAATCCGTAAACAGACAACGGGATTCCAAGAGGGGAGAAAGGCAGGGGATTGGCTTGAAACAGCCCGAGCGTCCATCCACAAAGAAGCCGCAGGAGGGCTTTCTGTACGGCATGGATTATCTGTCGTTCCTATGGGACGAAAACGGCGCGGATTACCTCACCGGCTTCCGTCTGCTGAAGAATCTGGGGGTGCGGTCGATCCGCCACTGGATGCATTTCGACGCCTATATGGCGGACTGGCGGACGTTCAAACCCGCCGCCGTGCGGAAGATGCACGAGATACTGGCGGAAGCCGATCGGTACAGCCTTCAGGTGATCGGCATGAATCACGTAAACTGGTCCCTGAAGGAAAGGAAATTCTGCGTGGGAAAACCGTCGAGGCGGCAGGAAGACTATACCCGATGGCTGGAAATCTACGAAGAAAACTGGTATCTTGCGGTACGTGAATTTCCGGAAATCCTGTATTGGGAAATCGACAACGAGCTCAACAACAAAGACTTTATGTTTATTCAGGGGCGTTTCGGCGAGAAGCTGCCCACCGGAGAACTGGCGGCCCTTTCCGCCGATCTGCTGCTGCACGCCTCCCGGGGCATCCACCGGGCCAACCCACAGGCGATTACCGTGATGGGCGGTATTGTGGACCCGTACGGGCTCGGCATTCCGGAAACCGATACCGGAACAACAATGGTCAACTTTCTGGAGGCGCTTTATGACGCCATCGAATCCGGACGGCATGGAAGCACCCGCCCGGACGATTTCTTTGAAGTCGCCGCATGGCATCCGTATTATTACAAAAGCCCGCCGGACGAATATTTCGTAGAGAAAAATCAGGAGATTTACGAGGTCGTCTGCCGCCGGGAGAAAAAGGAGAAAAAGGTTTTCCTCACAGAATTCGGCTGGGATGAATCCCTGTGGGATATGCGGAGTATCCCTGCGGCGATTGAGCGCCTGTTTGCGGTGGTGAGGGAAAGGATGCCGTATGTGGAGGCGCTGCATTATTACCGCCTTTTCGACGACGTTACCGAAAACCACAACACGGCGGGGCTGTTCTGCGACCCGGTGGCGCAAAGACGGGATGTGCTCCCCAAAACCGGGGAATGCCGTATCGCCGGTTCTCCCAAGCCCAGCGCCTACGCCTACCAAAGGGCGGCCGGCGGGCAGGGGCCGTTGGATCTGTTCCAGGCTCCGCGGCCGTCCGCAGCCACGGCCGAGCCGGTGGGCGGGAGCGGCGGCTGAAACGATTGTGCGGTGTGGCCGCGGCTTTGCAGGAAAAAGAACACGGGTCAAACAGAAAAAGGGAGAAAACCAAATGAAACGAGAAATCCTGAAACCGGGAAAGCTGTTTCCGCCGGCCGATCTGCGGCGTGAAGCGTTCGATGAGGACAACGAACGCCTCATCCTGGCGGAGGAAGAAGTGGATATTGTATTTATCGGGGATTCCATAACGGAAGGCTGGAATGTCCGGCAGGCGTTCGCGGACTTCGGCCGGGCGGTCAACCGGGGCATCAGCGGCGATGTGATCGATGTCATTGAGAAGCGGTTTGCCGCCGACGTACTCCAGCTAAAGCCGCGGGTGGCGGTCATTAACGGCGGGGTGAACAATACCGTCCCCTTTTTTGAAATGGAGGCGGCGGCGCTGCCTGCGGCGATCCCCGCGGTGGTGGACACCTTTGTGCGCTCGTATAAGGCGATGCTGACGGCCTGCCGGCAGGCGGGACAGCAGGTGATCGCCGGCACGATCACGCCGCTGGCGGAACAGCCTTCGCCGGGGGCGTCGGCCCGTAAGGAGACGGTGGTGCGGATGAATGAAGAGCTCCTCCGGCTCTGCGCGGAATTCGGCGTCCCCTGTGCGGATTACCACACCCCGCTTGCCGAGTGCGATGGGCTGACCGTCCAGCCCTGCATTACCTACGACGGCGTCCACCCCAATGCTGCCGGCTACGCCCGCATGGCCCGTGTGCTCCGCCCGATTCTCACCGCGGTTTTGGCCGGGTGACGCTCTGCGGTGCGCGGGACATACGGCGGGCAGCGGGAGGATGGCAGGAGGATGGCAGGAGGGTGGCGGAAAACGGCGGGCATCCGGCCCGCGCTGCGTGGACTTTGCTCTAACGATGGGAGGGAAAAGAATGACTGACCGACCGGAGGACATCCGCCGGCATGCGCTGCGGCTGCTGGAGAAGGCGGGGATTTCCATTACGCCGGAGGAAGCCGGCAGAATCGAATACTGCGATTACGGCCTGGGGAGCTTTGACCGGATTGGAACCAGCATTTTGACGTATATCAACACCGAACGGGTTTGTGCGAAAGAGATCCTGCTGTTTCCAAGGCAAATTTGCCCGGAACACCTTCACCCGGCGCTGAAGGATTATGCGGGAAAGGAGGAGACGTTTCGCTGCCGGTGGGGGGAAGTGAATCTCTATGTCCCGGGGGAGCCGGCGGAGAACCCGGCCGGGCGTGTTCCTGAGGAATACCGGTCTTATTTCACCGTGTGGCATGAAATCCACCTGCTGCCGGGACAGCAGTACACGCTGAAAGAGCAAACGCTTCATTGGTTCCAGGCGGGGGACATGGGCGCCGTGGTGTCGGAGTTTTCAACGCCGAGCTTTGATGACGCGGATATTTTCACCATACCGCAGATCCTGCGAAAGGGATGGTATTTGTAAGAGAAACTGCGACCCGGCCGGCTCTATACGCCGGTGGTTTGGAGGGAACGTTATATGAAACCGACCAGCCATACCGATCACATCAGGAAAGTACATGTGATTTTCAAAACGCACCTGGACGTGGGATTTACAGATACCGCCGCCAATGTTCTGCGGCGCTATGTCGACCTTTACATTCCCCGCGCCGCTGCCCTGGCGGATGAATTGAACCGGGGAGGCAGAAAACAGTTTGTTTGGACGGTGGGCTCCTTTCTGATCGACCATTATCTTCGGTGTGCGGAGCCGGAACAATGCCGAGTTCTGGAGACGGCCATCGAGAAGGGGCATATCTGTTGGCATGGCATGGCGGTGACCGCCCATACGGAATTGATGGACCCACGGCTTCTGGATTTTTCCCTGGGCATTTCCGAGCGGCTGGACCGGCGGTTTCACAAAGAGACGACGGGGGCAAAAGCGACCGACGTACCGGGCCACACGATCGGCATGGTTCCGATACTGGCAAAACACGGTATCGACTATCTGCAGATCGGCGTGAACAGCGGTTCGCCCATGCCCCAAGTGCCCGTCCTCTTCCGCTGGCAGAACGGATCACAGGATATTGTCGTGCATTATGCGGAGGATTACGGGCAAGCCTTGGTTTTGGACGAATTTGACGAAGCGGTTGAATACGTCTGCACAGGGGATAATACCGGGCCGTTAAGCAGGGAAGCGATTCTCCGCACTCTGGAACGATTGGAGCGGATATATCCGCATGCACAGGTGGAGGCTTCCGACATCCATACGTATGCGCGGCGGCTTTTAACCATCAAGGATCAATTGCCGGTGGTGACGGAGGAGATCGGGGATACCTGGATTCACGGCTGCGGCGCCGACCCTTACAAGGTGGGATGCTATTATACCTTGCTGGACATGAAGGAGCGCTGGCTGGCGGAGGGGCGCCTGTCCGAACAATCGGAGGAATATCGGCGCTTCATGACCGCCCTGCTCCTGATTGCCGAGCATACCTGGAGTATGGACCTGAAAAAATATCTGTTCGACTTTACTCATTGGGACAAGGCCGATTTTATCCGCGCCAGACGGCGGGATGTTACAACTCTGGAGGATATCCCCGGCGGCTATGACTCGCTGAAACGGGTGGTTCGGCATGAGGCCGATACCTTTCGGCAGGGACGGCAGACCGGGTCTTACCATGAGTACGAAGCCTCCTGGAATGAACAGAGGGGCTATATTGCGCAAGCGCTGGAGTCGCTGCCGGCCCCGCTGCGGCAGGAAGGCCGGGCGGCCGTCGCGCCGCTTCGGCCCGCCGGAAAATTCCCCAAAGCGGTGAAAGGAAGCAGGCTGCAGCCGGGCCAATACTTTGACATTGGACCTTACCGGGGGAAAATCAATGGAAAGGGCGCCCTGGACGCTCTGAAAGTATACGATTGGGAGGTTGTCCGGGACACCGAGTGCGCGGCGTTAAGCTACGAGGTATTTGATGCGCAGACGGTCAAGGATTCTCTTCTCCGCTACAACGTGCACCTGGACAAGCATCTTGACTGGGTCGAAGCGGATTTCGGAAAACCCGGCCTGGAGCGGGTTGACGACCTGCGCCGCCGGCTGTATTTCTTCGCCGTATCGGACATTCGGCTTGCGGGCCGCAGCGTATTCGTTTCGCTGACCGGCGATGAACAGGCGGCGGAGAAATACGGCTGCCCGAGAGCGGCGGAGCTTGTTTACCATTTTGACGAGGAATTGAAAATCGAATTGCGCTGGTATGCAAAGGATGCGGTCAGGATACCGGAAGCGCTCTGGCTGGATTACTGTTTCTGTGTGGAGAATCCTTATTTATGGCGGATGAAAAAGCTGGATACACTGGTATCCCCGTATCAGGTGGTCAGCGGAGGGAACCGGAAACAGCACGCCTGCCGGGAGTGGAGATACAACGGGGCCGACGGCGGGATTGTTCTGCAAAGCCGGCATGCCGCCCTCGTCTCCGCAGGGGGGCGGAATTTGTATTCGGCGGACGACCGGGTGGACGACCTGGCAAAGGGGTTTTCCTACACGCTGTGGAATAACCGCTGGGGAACCAATTACCCGACATGGTATGAAGATAACGGATATTTTGCCTTTTCGGTGTTTTTTTCGCCGCCCGGATTAACCGCTCAGTAAAGAAAACAACGCGGACGCCTGAAACCGGCGTGCGCGTTTCCTGTTTGGGGATGTTGAATTTGTGCGGCTGCGGATATCTCAGCCGTCGGGCTCGCACAGGATGGTGTAGTTTTCATTCGGAAACCGCCGGCGGTGTTCCTGGTACTGGCTGGGCGTCATGCCGGTGAATTGCCGGAACACGGCGGAAAAATAGGACGGCGACGCAAAACCGCAGGCGGCCGCCACCTTGGATACCGGCATATTGGTGGTCAGCTGTTCCTTGGCCAGGTCAATCCGCTTGGTAATGATGTATTGCTTCAGCGACATTTTCTTTTTGGCCTTGAAATAATGCCTGAGATAGTCATAGCTGTAATTCATGGAATTGGACAGCGTTCGGAAATCGATGTCCATGGTGCAGTAAGCGTCAATATAACGGATAATCATATCCAGCTTATCGTCGGCCTTCTTGCTTTTCCGCGTGCAGGTGCGCAGCGTGAGCAGCAGGATATCCCGCAGCAGAAGATTGACCCGCTGCGAATAGTAG
>CAJFTG010000086.1 GCA_904419875.1 Candidatus Avimonas caecicola
GATGAAGCAGTTTATGTCCGGCATCCCGGACTCTCTGCTGGAGGCCGCCAAGATCGACGGTTCCAGCGAATGGCGGACCTTCTGGACCATCGTCATGCCGAATGTCAAGCCGGCATGGCTGACGCTGATCATTTTCTCCATTCAGACGCTGTGGGGCACCACCGGCGGCGTGTACATTTTCAGCGAAGAGAAGAAAACCCTGTCCTACGCCATGAGCCAGATTGTGGCGGGCGGCGTGGCCCGCGCCGGGGCCGGCGCGGCGGTGGGCGTCATCATGATGATTGTGCCGATCACGGTGTTTATCGTTTCTCAGCGCAACATCATCCAGACGATGGCTTCCTCCGGCATGAAGGATTGAGGCGGATGCCTCCTCTGCCTTCGGACATTTGGGCGGATTATGCCGCAAAGGGGTTTGGATATGAAGAGATGGTTCAAGAAAGCGGCTGCCGCGGCGGCTGCCGCGCTGCTCCTGGCGGGGCTTTCGCTGCAGGCGTCGGCGGCGACGCCGTATGACAATTATATCTATGACGAAGAAGAGGTGGTGCCGGTTCCCCCCGCCGCCACCCCCAGCGCATCCATCGACCATACGGCCATGGGGACGACCGCGCTGAAAAGCCCTCAGGATTTGTTTGTAGCGCCGGACGGATACCTTTATGTGGCGGATACGGGCAACAACCGGATTCTCAAGCTGGATAAGCAGTATGCGCTTCAGAAAGAGTTCCGCACGTTCCTTAACAACGGCACGGAGGATTCCTTCGCCAGTCCGAGCGGGATTTTCGTGGACGAGAGCGGGAACCTGCTGGTGGCCGACACCGACAACGCCCGCCTGGTCAGGCTGGACCCGGAGGGAAACCTGCTCGCCGTATACGGCGAACCGGAGTCCCCCCTGCTTCCCGCCGATTTCGATTACAGGCCGATTAAAGTGGCGGGGGATTCCGCCGGCCGGATTTTCGTGGCTTCCCGCGGCTTCAACCGCGGCCTGCTGGAGCTGGACCGCCAGGGCGTGTTCGTGCAGATGCTGGGCGCCTCCCAGGTGACATACAGCCTGACCGAGATGATTTGGCGGCTGTTTTCCACAGACGCGCAGCGGGACCGGATGGAAGCCTTCGTCCCCGCGGAATACAACAATATTTCGGTGGACGCCGAGGACTTCATTTTCGTCACCACCGGCACCTACGACGAGGACAGCTCCGGCGAGTCGATGACGCCGGTGCGGCGGATCAACGCCAAGGGCGACGATGTGCTCCGCCGCGTGGGGAATCCGGTGGCGGACGAGGAGTTCACGGAGCTCAGCTCGATCAAGGGGCCCTCGCTGGTAGTGGACGTGGCCAATCTGAACCATGGCCTGTATGCCATTCTGGATCAGAAGAGGGGCCGGGTATTCGTCTACAATGTGGACGGCGTCATGCTGTTTATGTTCGGCGGGCTGGGGCAGACCTTCGGCACCCTGACCACCCCGGCCTCGCTGGCGTATTACAACGACGAGTTCCTGGTCCTGGACGCGGGAAAGAACCAGATCATGTCCTATGAGCTGACCGAATATGCCCGCCTGATTTTCCTGGCGGAAGAGTACAAGGACGACAACAACTACGAAAAGGAAAAAGAGACGTGGGAGGCCGTCCTCGGCTTTAATGAAAACAACCCGGTCGTCCTGCAGGAAATGGGCAAGATCGCCTACCGCCAGCGGGATATGAAACTGGCAATGGAGTATTTCCGGCGCTGCGACGATAAAGCCAATTACTCCAAAGCGTTCCAGTTCTACCGCCGGGACCTCATCAACCAGTATTTTACGGTCGGCGGGATCCTTGTGATCGTAGTGCTGGCGGCGCTGCTGGCGCTGCACTTTTTCCTCAGGCAGCGGCGGAAAAAGCATCCGAAGGAAAAGAAAAAAGGGCCGTTTCGCTATGCAACCTACGTGATATTCCGGCCGTTCGACGGCTTTTGGGATCTGAAAAGGGAAAACCGCGGAAGCCTGAAGGCGGGGCTGGCCCTGATCGGCTTGGCCGGGCTGGCGCTGATCTTCCAGACCCAGGTGACCGGGTTCATCTTCAATCCCACCCAGCCGGAGGACGCGAATTTCCTGATCGACCTGGCCACCCTGTTCATCCCGCTGCTGCTGTGGGTCACCAGCAGCTGGTGCGTCACCTCGCTGATGGACGGCGAAGGATCCTTCAAGACGATCGTGATGTCGTCCGGGTACGCCCTGACGCCGCTGGTCATCCTGCTGCCGGTCGCCAGCCTGATCAGCAACGTCATGACCGAAACCGAGGGCGCGATCTATTACTTCCTGGTGGCCCTGGCCTATATCTGGATGGTGGGACTGATGATCGCCAGCGTCCGGCAGATTCACAATTATTCCATGGGCAAGGCGCTGTTTGTCATCCTGGTCACCCTGGTGGTTATCCTGATCATCGTGTTTGTGATCCTGCTCTGCACGGCGCTGCTCCAGCAGATGGTCGCCTTCTTCGCGGACATTTACAGCGAGCTGGCCAACCGCGCGTGACAGCGTGTTCCATAACCGGCCGGCCGCTTTCGGGCGGTCTGCCAGAAAGGCATGATCGGAATGATAAAACGAATCACCTGCGGGCTTTTGTCCTTGCTTCTGATCGCCGGGCTTCTGTCCTCCTGCGCGGCTGACGCGGGCGTCAATACGATCGAGGAGGGCGAAGTCATCCTGCCGAATACGGCGGGGAACGACGTCAACGGGACGACGTATGAGACTGTCGCGGAAAACGAGAGCCTCGCGCTTCTCATCAACCGGGATACCACCTCCTTCCAGGTGCTCAACAAACGGGACGGACAGGTATACCAGGCCGTTCCCACAAACGCCTCCTCCGCCTCGGACCGATCCCTTCTGGAGCTTACCTATCTGGATTCCCAGGGGATTTCGGCCACGATGAACAGTTTTAACGACAGCGTGTCGAAGGGGCAGTTCACCATTGAAAGCGTGGACAACGGCGTGAAGATCCGGTTCACCTTGGGCAATGTCCAGGAAGACCTTTTTGTGCCGCCGGCCTTTTCGGTGGAGAGGTTCGAGGAACTGACCGGGAAGATCGAGGGAACCTTCGACAGAACCTGGTTTCGCTCACAGTATTACCTGGCCGACCTGGACGCCATCAGCGACGAAAGCGCGAAAACGGAGCTGCGTTCCCGGTATCCGGCGCTGAAGGACGGGCCCATGTATGTCCTGCGGCAGACGGTCCTTTCCCTGAGCGTGCAGCGGGATATTCACCGCATCCTGGTGGAGACCGGCTATACCGAAGAGGATTACGCGCAGGATATGGAGAACGGCGGCGAACTGGAGCAGTCCCAGTATCCGGTGTTCGACGTATCCATGTACGTCACCCTGGACGGCGACCGGCTGAACGTGCGGGTTCCGGTGGAGGAAATTCAGGAATTCAACGGCGGCACCATGCTGGAACTGACGGTGCTGAAAACCTTCGCTTCTCCGGACCCGGAGGAACCCGGCCGGTTCCTTCTGCCCGACGGCGCGGGCTCGCTGATGAACTTTTACAACGGGAAGGAAAACCAGCAGCTGTTTGCCGTCCCCGTTTACGGCCGGGACCTTTCCGTGCAGCAGGAGGAGCAGATTTACAAGGAGAACGTCGCTTACCTGCCCCTGTACGGCAAAATCTTCGACGGCCGCGGCGCGGTGCTGACGACCATCACCGACGGGGATGCGCTGGCTGAAATCCGCGCGTTTCCCGGCTCCGCCGACGGCTACGCCGCCGCTTACCCGGTATTCCAGGTGCGGGAGGTAGCCAGAAGCTATCTGAGCTCCTCCTCCCGGGAACAGGGCGATTATTTCAGCATCACACAGGAATACCTTTATGACGGCGACCTGGCGCTGCAGATGCGGTTCTTTGATAAGGATCACACCGCCCTGCGGGATCTCGCCGCGTCTTACGCCGATGACCTTTTTGAAGGGGCCGATGCCGATGCCGGGGCCGCGCCGCTGGTGCTGGAGTTTATCGGCGTCGCCCAGCAGCATGTCGGCGTCATGGGCATCAGCATGGAGCAGGCGACGGTATACACCACCCTGCAGGATGTGCTGGCCATCGGCAAGGAGCTGAAGGCGGCCGGAGTGGACCGCATGGTCGTCAAGCTCACCGGCTTTTTTAAAGGCGGGCTGTCCCAGCCCTTCGCCTCCGGCCTGAAGCTGGCCTCCGGCGTGGGGTCGCAGGCGGACCTGGACGAGCTGAAAGCCTGGGCCGAGGACAACCAGGTGACGCTGTACATGGATGTGGACGTGCAGTATGCCTATACCAACTCCCTGTTCGACGGCCTGTTCCTCGGCGAACATCTCTCCAAGCGGCTGACCAAGGAAACGGCCCTGGACCGCCGGTATAATATGGCGACCTATCAGGTGGACACGACCGACGACTATGTGCGGTATATTCTGAATCCCGGCGCAGTGGACGAGGCGGTGAAGGGCGCGGTTTCCATACTGGAGGAGCTGGGCATGAACGGGGTATCCCTCCGGTATGTGGGCACCGATGCCAACGCCGACTATAAGGAAAGCCGGATGGTGGAACGGCAGACCGCGATGAACCGGCTGATGGAAAACGTCCGGACCGTGGCGGCCGATCGGATGGTCTCCACCATCGGCGCCAACGCGCCGGTGCTCCCCTTTGTGCGGGACGTGATGGAGGTCTCCATGAAAGGCTATCAATACGACATCTGCGACGAGACGGTGCCGTTCCTGCAGATGGTGCTGGGCGGCCATGTCCGCTATGCCGACGAACCCCGTAACCTGTCGGGCAACACCGACGACACCCTTCTGGATACGCTGCGAACCGGCGGGGGGCTGGCTTTCACGCTGACGGCGAATGAGGAGGAAACCTTCCAGAAAACCGATTATCCGCAGTATTATTCGACCAAATACAGCTTCTGGATGGATACGATTCTGGAGCAGTACCGGCAGATGGATTCCATTGCCGCCGATACGGCCAGCGGGATTGTGGACGACCAGAAGCTGGCGGAGAACCTGTATCAGACCACCTATGGCAACGGCAGCGTGATGCTGACCAATTACAGCGATGAAAGCCGGCAGGCTCTGGGACAGACGATTGAGCCGAAGGGTTTCGTGGTTGTGAAGGGAGGGGCGCAGTCAAATGGCTAAAAAACGGGTTGTTTCCTGGGAACGCAAACGAAAGCGATTGGGATATTTCTTCATTGCCCCCTTCATCGTCGGCGCCATCTTTTTCATCCTGATCCCGTTGGGCACGTCGCTTCTATACAGCCTGTCGGAAATGACGATCAAAAGCGACGGTACGGGCTACCAGCTTACCCTGGTGGGGCTGAAGAATTACTATAAGCTGCTGGCGGTGGACCCCAATTACCGGCAGGTGCTTCTCGAAGCGGTGGGGAATATGCTGCTCAACGTGCCCATCGCGGTGATTTTCAGCTTTTTTATCGCGAGCATCCTCAACCAGAAGTTCCATGGGCGCGGGCTGGTGCGGGGCATCTTCTTCCTGCCGGTGCTGCTGTCCTCCGGCATCTACCTCCGGCTGGCGTCGGTGGACCAGATGACCGCGATGATGCAGCAGGGCGGGGCGGCCAGCTCCGCCGACGCGGGCAGCGTCTCCACCGCCTTTGTCAACATGCTCACGGCCCTGAATTTCGACACGTCGCTGATCAGCTTTCTGGTGTCGGCCGTGGACAGGATCTCCACCATCGTGGCGATGAGCGCCATCCCCATCATCATCTTCCTGGCGGCTTTCCAGTCGATTTCCCCTTCGATTTTTGAGGCGTCCTATATCGAAGGCGCCACCGGCTGGGAGGTATTCTGGAAAATCAGCTTTCCCATGGTCAGTTCCCAGATCCTGGTGTGCGTGGTCTACACCATCATCGACTCCTTCACCAGTTCCTCCAACGTGATGATCAATCTGGTGCATCAGACCTCCTTCACCAGCTTTGACTTCGGGCTGGGCAGCGCGATGGTGTGGATTTACATGGTGATCATCTTCGCCATTGTCGGGCTGGTGTTCGCCATTCTCAACAAGCACATCTTTTATTACGACTAAAGGAAGGGGGGAACGCTATGACGTCGTCCGAAAAAGGCCGCCCAAAGCCGGCGGCGGTCCTGTCCGACAAACGGAAGCAGAAGCTCGCCAAAAAGGGCGGGAGCATGGTCATTTCACTGCTGCGGTTCATTCTGCTGGCGGGGATCAGCTTTGTCATCCTCTATCCTCTGGTCACAAAGATTCTGGTGTCCTTCATGCCGGTGGAGGATGTGTACGACATGTCCGTTCACTATATCCCCAAAACCTTCACCCTGAGCAATTACCGGCAGGCGTGGAACTTCCTGAATATTCCGGAGCTTGCGCTCAACAGCTTTCTGTATCCGCTGGTGGTTTCGGTGGTTCAGACCGTGTCCGCCACCGTGGTGGCCTACGGCTTCGCCCGGTTTGACTTCCGCTTCAAAAACATTTTCTTCTTTATCGTGGTGCTGGGGATGATTGTCCCGCCGGACCTCATCCTGCTTCCGCTGTATGTGAATTTCCGGTATTTCGACATCTTCGGCCTGTTCCGCCTGATTCTCGGGGAACCGCTGAACCTGCTGAACACCATCACGCCTTTTGTTCTGCTCGGCATCACCTGCACGGGGCTGAAAAACGGGCTGTACATTTTCATGATGCGCCAGTATTTCCGCGGGCTGCCCAAGGAGCTGGAGGAAGCGGCGTATGTGGACGGCGCGGGCACGCTCAAGGCGTTCGTCAGCGTGTTTCTGGCCAGCGCCCGGCAGATCATGATGACCGTGTTCCTTTTCTCCTTCGTGTGGCAGTGGCTGGACGACATCTTCACCTCGGTTTTCCTTCAGGATGTCCCCATGCTGACCACGGAGCTGTACCGCCTCATCAGCAACAGCTCCGGCGTGGACGCGGGCATCAGCAACCTGACCGAGTTCAGCCTGATGCGCAACTGCGGCATGTTGTTCCTGATTATCCCCATGCTGGTGCTCTACCTGTTCTGTCAGCGCTACTTCACGGAAAGCATCGAGCGCTCCGGGCTGGTTGGCTGATAAAGGAAAGCATAGCATTTTGACAAACGGAAAGGACGGTTGCTTACATGAAAAAATCCCGCTTTGTGGCTCTGCCAATGGCAATGCTGATGGCGTCTTTCGCCTTGATCGGCTGTACCGAAACCACCGAGAGCTCCCCCTCCTCATCCTCGGGCGGCACCTCCGGCGGCGGAAATACCGTGGCCGATCAGCTGAAGGCCGAGCTGAGCTTTGACGGGGAAACCATCCGGATCGTCACCCCGCCGGGCTACGGCATGATCAACACCGACGGCACGGATCCCTCGCTGGTGCGCCGCGATCAGCGGATCGAAGAACTGGAAGCCAAGTACGACGTGGTCATCGAGCAGCTGGAGGGCCGCGGCAACTACTGGGATATGATGACCAGCAGCATCGCCTCCGGCTCGCCCTCCGGCCACATCCTGGTCACGCAGGAGAATTATTTCGTCGAATGGTATAAGGCCGGCGCCTTTGCCGACCTGACCGACGCCATGGAAAAAACCGGGATCGATTTCCGCGATTCCCGTTATAACCAGACGGTCCGGCAGTACACCAACATTGACAACCGGCAATATTGCTTCAGCGACATTTCGCTGAACCCGACCGGCACCATCTGGTTCTTCAACAAGCGGATTTTCGAAGAGCAGAACCTGGGCAATCCCTATGAAATGGTGGAGAACAAAACCTGGACCTGGGAGACGGTGGGGGAGATCGCCGCCAAAGCTACCCGGAAATCCTCAAACGGCACGGTGGAGCAGTGGGGCCTCGGCGCCTATATGCACAGCGACTTCCTCTCCAGTCTGGCCGCGTCCAACGGAAGCTCCATCGCCGGTTTCGACGAGAACGGCGACCCTGTCCTGACCCTGAGCGATTCCAAGGCCATGCGGGCGTTTGAGCAGATGTACGACTGGGTGGTGCAGCAGAAGATCGCCAACGTCAACGACGGCTCCCAGACCTGGGACACCTTCCTGCGGGAGTTCACCAAGTGCAACATGGCGATGATGGCCGGAACCAACAAGCTGCTGCAGTTCATCGAGGAATCCGCCATGGCCGACGATTTCGGCATCGTCTACGCTCCCATGGGCCCCGATGTGGACGATTACACCGTCCCGGTCAGCTGCGGGCAGATGTACTTTATTCCGAAAACCTATGAGAGCATGGCCGACAAGCTGCTGCTGCTCATCGACGACCTCTATGCCATTCCGGACGGCATGACCATCGACGATCTGGTGGCGGAGAAATACGTGTCCAAGCTGCGCGACGAGGAATCGCTGAACTATTACACCAGCATGGTCAAGGATTCCAACCTCTTTATCCATGACGCGTATGTCATGACCAAGATCGACTGGACCACCCCCTCCATCCATGAGATGTGCTCGGAGGTGCTCAAGGGCTCCCGTACGCCGGGCGACGCGCTGGAGGCCAACCGGGTTCAGTTCCAGAGCGCGATGGAGGACATGATGGAGGGGCACAAGGTTACCGGAAAGGCGTAACTTTTCCAACCGGTTTTATGCGGGCGGCGCGAGTTCCCGCCGGCGGCCCGCATGAGATAAAAACGCAAAATTTTTGAAGGAGGTAGCATCTGGATGAAAAAGAAGCTCTTAAGCCTGGCACTGTCCATGGCCCTGCTGATCTCGCTTGTCTCTGTGGGCGGGTTCAGTATTGCCGCGGAACCGGTGGATTTCGGTTCAAAGGCTTGGGAAAATTTCGAGAACATGACGGAGGAGCAGGCTGACAGCTTTTTTGAGGGCGTCAGCAACAGCAATTACGATTTGCAGGGCTATGAGGCCGGCGTTAAGGAAGGGGCCGGCGAGGATGGCTCCAAGGGCTTTTCCATGGAGATGCAGTTCTACGACTGGGGCGGCTGGGTAAACACCAAAACGGACGTCCTGGA
>CAJFTG010000087.1 GCA_904419875.1 Candidatus Avimonas caecicola
CCCTGCGATTTCTATGTGCTGGACGGCTGGAAGCTGGGCGAAGCGGGTTCCTGCACGCTGGAGGAGGCGAGCCGAAGCCCGCTGGCCCGCCGTTTCCTCGACGAGGGACGGCAGCGGCCGCCGGCCTGCCGGACATGCTCCTGGTTCTCCCTTTGCCGCGGCGGCTGCAAGAGGGACTGGCGCACGGTGAACGGCGCGGCGGAGAATTACTACTGCGAGTCCTTCCGCGCTTTCTTTTCCCACGCCTATCCCCGCCTGTGTGAAATCGCCCGGGCGGAGCTGCGCGCGGGCCATCCCGGCTTGTAACAGCCATGACCGCCGGCGGCCCGCCCCCAGACTGGACGCCTGCCGTTTGCCCTCCGCTTAATGCCGGACGCGAAGGCTGCGCATGCAGGACACCCTCGCCGGCCAGATCAGGAGGGAGGGAGACACAACTTGGAAAAGGGGAACCGCCGCGGCGGTTCCCCTTTTCCAAGTTGTGTCCGGACAACATCGCCGCTCCTTTACGGAACGCCGGCCTTCTCCTCCGCCGGCCGAATCGACGGCTCCGTTCCCTCCGCCTCCCGAATGGAAGCGAGCAGACGGGCGCGCAGCGCGTCCCGCACCGGTTCCAGAGCCGGCTCCCGTACCAGATTGCAATGCTGGGCCGGGTCGGCTTTCAAATCGTACAGATACGCCTCCCGGTACACCGAAGCCGCCGCCTCCGATTCGGGGTTCTCCCCTTCGACCGCATAGGTCCAATCCTCGGTACGCAGCGCCCGCCCCACGCCGCTCTCGCTGATCTGGACGAACACCTCCCGACGGGCCGCCTCAGGGGAAGCGAGAATCCGCTGCAGCGGGATGCCCGGCATGCCGGCCGGGGGCGTTACGCCGCCGCAGGTCAGCAGCGTGGGAGCGTAATCGATCAGGCTGACCAGCGAGGACACCCGGCGGCCGCCGTCAAAGCAGCCTCCCTTGACAATCAGCGGAATGTGCAGGCTCGCGTCATGACAGGAACGCTTGTATTCCGCATTGCGGGTGCGAAAATGGGAGCCGTGATCCGATGTATAAAAGAGGATCGTGTTCATAAAAGCCCCGTTCTTTAAGCGTCTCCACTATCCGGCCCACATTGCGGTCCAGGCTCTCGCAGCAGCCCAGATAATCCGGCATTTCCTCCTGCCAGTCACCCGGCAGTCCCTCCAGATCCGCCGGCACGGCAAAGTCCCGGAACCTGTCCTTCGATCCGGCCGGCCCTTCATGGCGGCCGGTGTCGTTTTGAAAATGCGGTTCCAGATAGGATACGAAAAGAAAGAAGGGCTTCTCCTTAGGTTGCCGGAGATAGTCCAGAGCGTAATCCGTCACGGCATCCGCCCGGTAGCCGGTGAATTCCCGCTTCTGCCCGTTCCTGTCAAAAACAAAGCCGCCATAACCGTGAGAGGTGAACTCCAGCACGTCGGCCGCCATCCAGTAGTCCTCATAGCCGCCGCGCAGCTCCGGCGGAACCGCCGCTGTACGGTGATCCACGCTGTCCGGACGGCCCTCCCCGCTGTGGTGGGAGGCCAGATGCCATTTGCCGACATAAGCGGTCTCGTACCCCGCGTCGTGGAGGAAGCGGGCGATTCCTTTGGCGCTGGCGGGGAGCATCCGGTCGTTGACCGGGCAGCCCACTTCGGTGGGATACCGTCCGGTCTGCAGGCAGGCGCGGGCCGGGCCGCAGACCGGCTGGCAGGTGAACGCCCGCTCGAACAGCGTCCCCTCGCGGGCCAGCCGGTCAAGAACCGGCGTCAGCCCAAAGGACGCGCCCAAGGGTTCGCCGTAGCTGCTGACGGTATCCCAGCGCTGTTGGTCCGAAAACAGAAAAACGATATTGGGACGGTCCATCGGTCTATCCCCCTTCCGCCTGCGGCTATAAAGCGTCCGGATGCCGCCGGCGCAGTTCCTGCGCGCCCTCGGCCCGGCCGGTTGCCTCCAGCCGCCGGAGATAGGCCGGCAGGAAGCCGCGGGTATGGGAGGGCCCCCCCTCCTTCATAACCTCCCAGAGCGGATCGGACGCGGCATCCGAGCGCAACATCTGCTCGTCCACCCAGTTCAGCAGCACATGGGCCAGCCGGTTCACGACATCGGGATAGGCCTCCTTAACGTCCCGCTGCTCATAGGGATCCTCCCGCAGATTGAACAGCATCTCCCGGTCAAAGAGGTGATAACCGTCGTGATAGGTGCGGATATACAGCCAGTCGTCCATCCTCACCGAGCGCTGGCACACATGGGCCATCTGCGAAAGGACCAGGAAGGGCCGGCCGGCCGCTTCCCCACCGGTAAGGGCAGAGGCGAAGCTCTGCCCGTCCCATTTTTCCCAGCAGGGGAGCCCCAGCAGCTCGGCCATCGTCGGCACCAGATCCAGGCTGTAATGAAGCCCGCCGTCCGCCGCCCCCCGCGGCCCGCCCGGCCACTTGACGATCATGGGGATATGGCAGGTGGGATGATCCGCCGTGGCGTGCTCCCCGTAAATGCCGAACTCGCCCATGTTTTCCCCGTGATCGGAGGTAATGAAAATCGCCGTTTCCTCGTACTCGCCGCGGCGGCGGAGCTCGTCGAGGATCTGTCCGACGATACTGTCGGCATAGGCGATGCCGCAGTCGTAGCCGTCCAGGATTTTCCGCAGGCCGGCCATGTCCGAGGCTCTGCCGGGATAGCGGGGATACTGCGGGTATTCCTGGTCGTCGTACATGTTGAACTCGTTGAGGCAGTGCGGCCCCACGTGCCGGAGATGCTGCTGCAGCACCTCTTCGTCCACAAAGGTACACAGCGGCTCCCGGACAAAGGGATTGCCAAAGCTTTCCGGCGCGCGGTAGGGGGTGTGGGGGTCCCACAGGTGGAGGTGCAGGAACCAGTCGGGCCTGCCGCTGTGCCGTTCCAGCCATTCCAAGGCGACCGGCAGGATTTCCTCGCCCGATTCGCCGCCCCGGCCGCCGACGTTGTAGGTTTCGTTGAAGCCCGCGTTGAACCACCAGGAGGAATGCCTCTCCGGGAAGGTGCTGATGGATGCGGTGAACATCCCGGCGCGGCGGAAAAGGGTATGGAAATTGAAATTGTCCGCCTGATCCGAAAAGCCGCGCGGCCGGCCGGTCAGCCGCCGATCCGCATTGGTGCCGCTGTGCCCCACCGCCCCGTTATGGATGCCGAACCGGCCGGAAACCAGCGCGGCGCGGGAAGGCAGGCAGGGGGCGTCGGAACAATAGTATTGATCAAACCGCAGACCGTCCGCGGCGACCTTATCCATATGCGGGGTGGTATTGCGGGGGTAGCCATAGCAGCCCATATGATCGGGCCGCAGCGTATCGATGTCGATAAACAGCACCTTCATCGACGTTGTCTCCCTTCTTCCTCCCCTTTCCCATGGGAAAGGGTTTCTTCATCGGAAAGCAGGTTTTCCGCCCGCGGCCGCGCCGGCGCGGCCGATCTGCCCAATGCCGTGCACCGCTTCCCCCCGGCCGTCGCAGGCCGGGTCGGCGTACTGCAGGTACCAGCGGGTCAGGCGATCCAGCAGCTCCTCGCGGACCGGCTGCGCCGCAGGCTCGTCAATCAAATTGTACTCCTCTCCGGGATCCTGCCGCAAATCGTACAGTTCATGGGGACCGTAGGGATAGCGGTGGATATATTTCCACTCCCGGGTGCGGATCATCCGCACCGGACCGTATTCGTCGAACACCACGATATCGTCGCGGCCCGTGGCCTCCCTCCCCGTCAGCAGGGGGACAAAGCTGCGGCCGGGAAGCGCCGGATCGGGTTCATACGCAACGCCCGCCCACTCCAGAAGGGTGGGGAACAGGTCATAATGGCTGACCAGTTCCTGACGGCAGGTATTTTCTGCGATCCGTCCCGGCTGGCTGGCGATCAGGGGGACCTTGACCGCCGTGTCGTACATATTCATGGGGAAGGTCCCGTTGCCCTTGCCGAAAATCCCGTGATGGCCCATGCTCATCCCGTTGTCCCCGCTGAACAGGATCAGCGTGTTTTCCCGCAGGCCGGCCTCCTCCAGCGCGGCGAGAATCCGCCCGATCCCCGCGTCCATCGCCGTGACCGCGGCAAAATACCCCTGCAGATTGGTGCGGCGCAGCGCGGCCATTTCCGCGGGCGTCTTATCCTTCAGATCACTCCAGGGGTGGGGCGGCACGTCGGGCACCGACGCAAAGGGGCAACCCTCGTACAGGTCATAGTATTCCGCCGGATGGTACTCCCGCTGCCAGGGGGCGTGGGGCGCGGTGTAATGCACGCTCAGATAGAAGGGGCTGTCCTTCCCCTTCTGCTCCTCCAGAAAACGCAGGGCGTTGTCGGTGATAATATCCGTGACATACTCCCCCCGCTTGAGGACCATTTCGTCCCCCTCCAGCACCACGGGGTAGTAGTAGTTCTCGCCGCCCATCGCCACGGTTTTCCAATAGGTGAATCCGGCCTGCGGGGTGTAGCTGTCCCCCATGTGCCATTTGCCCGAAAGCCCGCAGGTGTAGCCGCTGTCCGCCAGACGGCGGGTAAAGGTGTCGTGCCCGTCGAGGAAGCGGATGGCGCGGTCTCCCTGCAGCTGGTTTTTCGGCCAGACATATTCCCACGCGGGGTCCGGTTCGCGGAAGGCGGCGCGCAGCTCGTCGCTGAGCACCTCCTCGTCCAGGTGGCCTTTGGCCAGCCAGTCGTGCACGCCGTGGCGGGAGGGGATCTTGCCGGTGAAAATCGACATGCGGGCGGGGGAACAGACGGGCGAGGCGCAGAAGGCGTTTTCGAACCGCGTGCCCTCCCGGGCCAGCCGGTCCAGATAGGGGGTTTGTATCTCCGCATTGCCGGCGCAGCCCATGCCCCAGTGCCCATGGTCATCCGATAAAATAAACACGATATTCGGCCGCATTCCCCTGTATATCCTCCTTATCTGCGTCAGGCCCGGTTACAGAGGCTTGACATCAAATTCAAAATCGAAGTACTTTTCCCGGAATTGATACTTTTCCGCCAGCTTGACGCCGCAGCTGGCGGAGCCGACGCCGTTCTGCTGGTAATCGATCCGCACGACCGTCTCCTCCCGCGGCGTCAAATCGCAGGTGTACATCGCCTTTTCCAGATCGGCCGCCGTAAAATGCAGGGCGCTGAAGTTGAAGGTGGGCCGGCCGCTGAACTGAAGCCCGCATCCAACCTTGTTGGTCACGCGCAGCCAGCGCACCGCCGTGTGATTGCCCGTCTCCTGCGGACGGATATAAGGAAAATACTGCCCGCTCACCGTGGATTTGTACAGCCCTACGCGGGCGCTCCGGCACATATCCTGATAATTCTCCTGTTCGCCCCTGCCGAAATATTCCAGCAGCTCGCTGCCCCGGGGAAGGACGAATTCCATGCCGAAGCGGGGAAGCGGCATGGCGGTTTCCCTCACATTGACGCCCGCGTGGACGGTCAGCAGGCCGTCGCTGGTCACCCGGTATTCCAGCACGCCGTTCAATATCGGCATATAGCTGATGCCGGCCATGGAGAAGACAACGCGGACCGCCACCTCCGTGGCGGCGGTGCGGGTCAGCTCGGTTTTGTACACCTTCACGCCGGCCGTGTTATAGCCCTCCGCCTTCCAGGCGCCGATCATATTGCGGTCGTTGTCGATCGGGGCGCGCCAGATCGACAGGCGGGTCCGGTCGTCCAGATATTCCCGTCCCTTGGCAAAGATGCCGGAAAGCATCCCGCGCCCTTTGTCGATCCGATAGGCGAAGTCGTTGCCCGAAATGGTGAAGCTCCGCTTGTCCTGGGTACAGGTCAGCGCGTCGTACTTGCTGAGCGCCACCCGCGGCCGGCGGGTGACCATAACGGGCAGGGCGAACTGCTCAAAGGCCACCTCGTGGCTGCGGGCGGCATAGGCAGTATCCGTGCGCAGGAGGAAGCGCAGCTCCAGATGGTATTCCCCGGTATCGATATCCGGTATTTCATAATCCAGCACGAGCTCGCGGCTCTCCCCGGGCGGAACATCCAGCTCAAAGCACTCCCCCGCCGCCACCTGGACGCCGTTGCGGGTCACCTTCCACAGCAGCGCCAGGTGGGACAGATCCGAAAAGCTGTAGCGGTTGATGAGCCGCAGGCGGCGGTTTTCCAGGTCCACCGCCTCCACCGTCACCGGCTGACAGGCCTTCTTCACCTCCAGCAAGCCGGAGGAAGGCACCCGGTCGGGGGAAACAAGGCCGTCGGCGCAGAAATTGTCGTCGTGCGGGTATTCGCCGAAATAGCCGCCGTAGACAAAAAAGGGCCGGCCGTTTTTATCGTACTGACGCACACTGTGATCGCACCATTCCCACACCGCGCCGCCGATGAGATTGGGATACCGGTAGAAAACCTCCCAGTAATCGGCCACATCGCCGGGGCCAAGCCCCATGGAATGGCAGTATTCGCACAAAAACAGGGGGCGGGGATTCCCGGAACGGCCGTATTCCTCCAATTTCTCCGGTTCCATATACATACGGCTGGTAAAGTCCCCCACCTCTCCCTGGCCGTCGCTGACCAGGTGGAAGGCGCCCGCCTCCCGCAGATACGATACCGTTTCATAATGGATAAGCCGGGTGTCGTCCCGCCGGCGCACCCACTGCGCGTCGAGCTCATGATTCCGGCCGATACCGGATTCATTGCCGAGGCTCCACATGAGGATGGACGGATGGTTTTTGTCCCGCTCCACCATGCGGGAAACCCGGTCCAGATAGGCGGTCTCCCACCGCGGGTCGTTATTCAGCTGGTTATGATCTTCGGCCCAGATCATCCCGTGGCACTCCAAATCCGCTTCCTCGATCAGGTACATGCCGTACCGGTCGCACAGCCCGGGAAAATCCGCCGCATTGGGATAATGGGAGGTGCGGATACAGTTGAGGTTGTTCTGCTTCATCAGGCGGATATCCTGCTCCATATGTTCATAGGGGCAGTACTGTCCGAAATCCGGGTGGGTGTCGTGCCGGTTGACGCCTTTGAGCTTGACCGGCACCCCGTTGACCAGCAGCTCCCCCCTGGCGCTGAAGCAAGCCTCCCGAAAGCCGAACGGGATGGCGATGTCCTCCGCCCCATACCGGAACAGGAAGGTGTACAGCCGGGGCGTTTCGTCCGTCCACAGCGCCACGTCCTCCAGCGAAAAGCACAGGCTTTCCCCTTCCCCCTGCGTGCGGAATACCTTCGCCCCTTCCGGGGAGTATACCTCCACTTCCACCTTTCCGCCGCCGCCGGAGTAGGCCAGCTCGACCGCCACCTCCGCCGCGGTGTACGATTCGTCCAGATGCGCCCGGATAAACACGTCCCGGATATGCTCCGGCTCCCTCGCCAGCAGATACACGTCCCGGAAAATCCCCGACAGCCGGTAGCTGTCCTGCGCCTCCAGATAGGTGCCGCTGCACCATTTGAAAACCTGAACCGTCAGCCGGTTCTCCCCCACATGGACATAGGGGGTGATCTCAAATTCGGAAGCGCACCGGGACCCGTTGGTGTATCCCACAAATTCCCCGTTCACCCAGACAAAACCGCAGGAATTGATGCCGTCGAAGTTAAGATAAATCCGCTTGTCCTTCCAGATGCCGGGGATATTCATGGTTTTGACATAGACCCCGCAGGGGTTTTCGTCCGGCACATACGGAGGGTCGATGGGGATGATATAGTTCACATTGGTGTAGTGCGGGAGATCGTACCCATGCATCTGCCAGTTGGACGGCACCGGGATGGTATCCCAGCCGCTGACATCATAATCCGCCCGGAATACGTCGTCCTCCACATCGTACGAACGGGAATAATAGGCGAACGCCCAGTCGCCGCCCAGCAGCGTGTAATTCACGGACTCGCCTTTTTCCATGCGCAGCGCGGTTTCCGTATCCTGGAAGGGGATATAATAAGCCCGCGCCGGTTCCCGGTGGATCTGCACGATTTCGGGATTTTGCAGAATCTCCTCAACATCCATTGGCTGTTTTCCTCCTTCGTCCGCCGGACCTGCCGGTTTTCCTTCTTTACAGCAGGGAAATCTTTCCGATGCCGACACGCCCCGTTTCAAAGCCGCTGACGGCGGCAAAGCGGAAGCAGCGGACCGGGTATTCCTTGGTGAACTCCACCACCTGAAGCAGCGGATTGTTGCGCAGATTGTCGAATTCCCCTTCCGCCGCCGTGACGTAGGTCTTCCCGTCCGCGCTCACCTGGAGCCGGTACGCATACAGATTGGTACAGAAATCGAATATATCGTCCACCGGAAGATACGTAAAGCCATGCACCGTGCGCACCATTCCCAGATCTATGGTCACCTCCAGAGGGAGTGTCCCCTCAAACACCACATAGGGCTGGTCGTCGTCGACCAGAGCCTCGGCGGTTCCGCTCCCGCCGACCGCCCGGCCGGTGCAGGACAGAACCCGCCAGCCGGTTTTCGGCAGCCCCAGCACCGCTTCGGCGACCGGGCCGTTCTCCCCGAACAGCCGGGGGGCGCCGTACACCGCCCGCGCCTGAATCCGGCCGCTGCGCAGGAAGGGGAAGGGCCTCTCGTAAGCCCTCCATTCGCCGCCGTTTTCCCGCCATTCCAGCCGCGCCCCCTCGCCGGCCGTGATCGTCACCGTCCCCGCCTGATCGCGGCGGGCAGACGGCGGCTGCGCCACCACCGGGACCTGAT
>CAJFTG010000088.1 GCA_904419875.1 Candidatus Avimonas caecicola
CAGGCTTTTGAGCCGCCTTGCCAGCTCGCTCAGTTCACTGTCGGTGTGACGCACTTCAAAGGGTGAGATGACAACCTCTCCAAAGGGACGCATGACGGCAACCGTGCTTTTGCCTTTGGAAATGTCGATACCTACAGAGTTCATGTATCTACCTCCAATACGAATTTGCAACCGGAATCCATCTTTTTTCTCATTGCCGATTCAATCTATTGGGTGACGCGAACTCTATGGCTCAACCTGCTCAAATCGAACGCTGCAACAAGAGGATGACTGGCAGTCTTTTGTTACGGACATGGAAGCCCAAGGAGAGTGTGGCCAGCCAGTTGCTCCCCTTATTGTAGCTTAGGCATGAGATGGAAAGAAAGCCGGACTGGCTGTCCGGCTTTCCTGTCCAAATATATTGTAATAGGAGGTTGATATTTATGGCGATAATCCCCGAAGATAAAATTCTTTATACGGTAAAGGAGGTGGCGCAACTCATCCATACCAATCAGGGCTATGTTTATTCATTGATCAAAGCAGGACTGCTTCCGGTATTGAAACTTGGGTCGTATAAAATACGAAAGAAGTCTCTTGAACATTTCTTAGTGGAATATGAAGGAAAAGATCTGACGGACCCGAAACATATACAGCCGCTGTATCCGGACGAGAAAATGGGGTAATGTATATGAGGGTGCCAACATTCTGCCAACCGCGAATAAATATCACTTTGAAAAACATAGGAAAAATAAGAAGAACATCGATGTGGCTTGCCAAAGTAAATGCAGGCTTTCTCCGTAAAACAAGCCATGATAAAACAGAGTAAGGAAAAAATCGGTATTGCAGGCCATACTTGATTCCATAAGGGCAACAACCCGATGGTTGGCGCCACCGTGGCCTGCGCGGTCGCGGTGTCCGAGGCGATGAAGTAAGGAGCGCAAACCCGTATAGAAGCAGGATTTTTTTGATAACAGGGCTTCCGGTGTGTTTCGCATCGTAGGCCCTGTTTTTTCGGCTTAAATACGGTTTTGCCGCCAATTTGCTGCCCTGAATCGATGGTTCGATAGGAGGAGACCGCCTTTGTATCCCAGCATCATAGGAATATGTGGGAAAAGGAGCTGTGCCGATCCTGATGGAGAAACCATGGAAAGGCGAGTATGCGGTCAAGAGCGCTGATCGGGACATCGGGCGCGCGAGAAACGGATACGGCCCGGAACCTTATGAGGCAGACAAATCCGAACCGAAGGTTTCGCTTTTTATACCGGAGGACACTTTGAGTATACCATTCCTGATGAAAGCGTTCAAACTCCCCCGCAAATAAGAATGATAAAGAGTCTTTGTCATACATATTTTGTTGATATTATTCGCTTTGGCGTTTATAATAGAATTATGTAAAATTTTTCCGGTTTGGGCGTTCCTGGATGATCCCGGCGGATGCCCAAAAGCCGGCGGATGCCCGTGTAAAAACCGGGAAGTATCGGAAAGAGAAATCACAACGTTAGGGGGCCGGCCTGTGCAGCTCACGGATTTTCATGCCAAATATATGGGCCCGTCCTCTCAAAATCCACCTGGGGCAGCGGCTGTGAAAAGCTGGCGGCCACCCTTGCCGACGCGCGGGTGGCTCTCAACCCGCATCAGGCGGAGGCGGCGCTGTATGTGTTCCGTTCCCCCTTCATGAAGGGCGCGATTCTGGCGGACGAGGCGGGCCTCGGCAAAATCATCGAGGCCGGCCTGGTCATCGTCCAGATGTGGGCGGAGCGGAACGGCAGGCCCTTGTCGTTGTCCCCGTCGGCCTGCGCGCCCAGCGGCAGCGGGAACTCACGGAAAAATTCGATCTACCCGCCGTCATTCCAGATGGCGACGCCTTTCAGGACTGTATAAAGCCGGTATGCCCAAACCCCTTCGAGCAGGAAACCGTCGTCACCACCTCCTGCCACTTCGCCCATGCGCGCGGCATCCGTCCGCGCCGTCTCCTGGGCCATGGGCGGTCATCGACGAGGCGCGGCGGCTGCGGAATATGTATAAAATCGACAGCGTTATGACCACCGCCCTCCATGAGGCGCTGGGCGATTGCTTCAAGCTTCTGCTGACCGCCACGCCGCTGCAAAACTCCCCGCTGGAGCTGTTCGGCCTGGTCGGGTTTCTCGACAACCACATCTTCGGCGATCCGGATAGTTTCACGGCGCAGTTTTCCTTCCTGCGCAGGGAGCAGACCATGGCAGACCATGAATACGACGACCTTTCGGAGCGCCTGCACACCCTCTGCATCCGCATCCTGCGGCGGCAGGTGACGGAATACATCCGCTATACCGAACGGCTGCCGCTCACCCAGGAGTCCCCCCGCCGCCGAGCCGACCGTCCGGAAAATAAATGACTGCCAAAGGAGTAGGAAATGAGATGACGAAAGAAAAAAGGGCTTTTGTTCAGGAATATATAAACAAACTTTACGAAAAGCTGAGTCTTTTTTACAATGCGGAGCCAGAAGCCAGTGATCTTGCAGAAAGGGAACTATTTGACCTCATCCTGGAGATTCGCAATGTATTTTCCAAGGAATTACCTCAAATTGATGATGCTAGCCTAGACGCCAATTCTGTTCTGGGTATCCTGAAGCTGTATTTGATTAATTCGCAAGGCGGCGAAGCTTCCCATACGACCGATACAGGCAATTGCCTAAGAGAAATCGCTGATAAGAAGATCTTTATTAGTCATAGAAGCACGGATAAAGAAGTTGCTGATTTGCTGGAAATCTTTTTGACTAAATGCGGCATTTCCACAGAACATATCTTTTGCACTTCCTTACCAGGAAACGACATTAAAGCAAAAATACCACCCGAAGTAAAAGAGGCTTTGAAAAACAGCGTGGTCAATATTGCAATATTGTCCCAGGCGTATTATGAGAGCGCCTATTGCCAAAATGAGGCCGGGATTATCTGGTTTTCAGATGCGCAAGCGATTGTTTTCGCGCTGCCAGATGTAGATGAGCGCTCTATGCAAGGTTTTTTGAATGATGAATACAAAATTAAGCGATTTGATAGCAGAGCAGACCTCTTTACAGCCTTGGACATTATCAGGCCGCATTTCCCAGAAATAAGCGCCGTTCCAACAGCTAAGTTGAATTCCAATGTGGAACATCTGGTTAAAGGGTATTTAGCTATCACGGATACCGGAAAGGTTAAAAACGCGTCTGTTCATCAGTCTAATGAAAAATATCATGAGGCTCAGATCATAAGTGTGTGGCCCCCGGTTAATCCCCAATTTTACGAGCTTGATCATCTTTTGGAACTCGATGAAGATACGAGCCAGGATAAAAGCCATTGGATATGCGACAGATTTCATAAATTTGTTTTGCATGAAAAGGACAGAATTCGATTCCGAGTGAAATATACGAACTTTAAAGATGAGATGATGCACGGAGACAAACCTATATATGATTTCCGAAATATTATTCCGGAAAGCGATCTTAAAGTAATATGAAGAATGGCTATCAGTAGCAATCCAGAAGTCCCTTAATACACAAGGAAAATATAGAATGATGAGGGTAACATAGTGCTGGCAAACGAAACCGCTTCGGCATGGCAACAACCCCATGGTCGGGGCTGCCGCGGCTTGTGCGGTGGCGGTAAGCGAGGCGCTGAAGTAAGCGGGCTTCCGTCCTGTTAACCCTGTGTTTTCTGAAAAATGAGCCGGACCCATCATTTAAGCAGAACGCTGATGATGGGTCCGGCTTTTTCTATGCCTTGAAATGGAAAACCGGATGGGAAAACGACGGCAAAGGATTCTGTGCCCCCTGCGGAGGGTTGACGAATATCTTTTCAGCCGTTTCAACCGCAGGGCAGGAAATGGACGGGGCCGTTTTTCTCAGCCGGCCCTTATGCATCGCACGGCAACGCGCGCCTGCCCGCCGGGCGTGCAGGTAAAAAGGGTCAGGTCCCACTCCCCGCTCAGCATGTCGTCCGCCGCCGTGGGGCCGAGCACCTCCACCGCCGCCGCTTCATACAGAAAACGATGCCCCTGCACATCCGTGAACCAGACCGGAGCGCCGGCGGCAAGGCTTTTGAGCTTTCCGAAATGCGTGCTGTAATTGTGCGCGGCGATCACCAGGCTTCCGGAATAAGCCGAACCGTGATAGCGGCAGGGGGCGATTTTCAGCTTCGGGTAGCTCCATTCACTCATCACCGGCAGGGAGAGGTCCAGGGCGGGGATTTCCAGGATACCGATATAGTCGTTCCCTTCTATGTCTGTGACAGGCATCTCCTTGTCCGGGGTCAGGACAAAATCAGGGGATTCCGCCCCGCTTGACGACGGTTCCTCCGGCGCGGAGGAAGGCCCCTGTATCTGAACCTGCAGCGTTTTGAGCACCTGTGCCGCCGCCACCCCCGCCCTGTGCTCATCCAGCAGGTTATAACCTGCCAAAAGGAAGGCGGCGGCAAGCAGCAGCCCTCCTCCGGCTATGAAAACGGCCCCGCCCCTTTTCCCCTTATTTTTCATTTGGTTCTCCCTGCCGGCGCCGCACAAAAAGACCGGCCGCCACAAGCAGCAGGCCGCCGCAGACAAGCGGCGGCACCGGCCACCACAGCATCCCCGTTTGGGGCAGCCCGGGCGGTATATCCGGTTCGGACGGCGGCGTGCCCGAGCGGGTGTTGGTCATCACGAAGGCGGTTCCCTCCTGCGCCACCGAAACGGTATATCCCTCCGGCGTCTCAAGCTCCGCCACCTGCCAGGTGGAACCGCCGTCCAGGTTTTCCCAGGTGTATTCCCAGTTGTTTTCCCGGCTGAGGGTCACGGTATCCGCCACCATGCCGTTTTTCAGAAGCTGAACGGCAATTTCCTCCGGCCGCTCCCCTTCTCTGCCGTCGTCTTTCCAGACCTTCAGCAATTTGCGCTTCACAGGACCGGAAGGGGCGTCCTCGCTGTCAAATTTGCAGGAAATCTCCACATCGTCGTTCCATCCCTCCTGCGAAAGGCCGGGAAGACCCACCAGCAGCGGCTCCGGCGCAGCCGTCGTTCCCTCATCGGCAAACCGCTCCCCCGTCACCAGATACAGCCCGACGGAAAGCCCGGGAAAAACGGCCCGTCCGTCCTGTCCGGTCTTCTCCGTGCGCAGGGGCTGCAGGCCGTCCCGCGCCGCATAAGCGTCCAGCGTTTGAGCCAGTGCCCTCCATCCGGAGCTGTCCAAATTCTCCAGGCTCACCGGATACTCCCGGAAATCACCCGACAGGGTGTAGCCGCCGGCTTCGGACAGGTCGGCCACCCGGTAAACGCGGAATCCCACCTCCGGAAACCCGTCCCCGTTTTTCCCGAAATAGACGGTCAGGGAAGCGGTTCGCCCGGCAGCGGCCTCTCCATAGGCCAAAGCGGTTACCGTCGGGCAGGCCGCGTACAGCAGGAAAGAAAACAGGAGCGCCGTTATGCGCCGCCACGGTCGATTCGCCTTCATCCGTTCATCCCCTTTCTATGTCTGCCTTGTTTTCGCAGCGACCGGCGCAGCGCCCCCGCCAGGAGGACCAGAATGGCCGGCGCCGCCAGAACCGGCGCCGCCAGCCGGGGGTCGACCAGCATGGCGTCCGCCGTAACGCGCACCGCCGCGGCTTCCCCGTTTTCTACGCGACGCCCCCGCACCAGAAGGCGGTGAGAATTGACGCCGTACGGGGTGCAGGTCATCAGGGTGCAGAGATCCTCCCCCTCTTCCAGTTCCAGAAAGGACAGGTCATCCGGCTCCACAATGCGGATTTGGTCCACTTCATAGGTCAGCGTTTCATCCAGTACCCGGAGCATAAAGAGGTCGCCCTCCGTCAGCTGATCCAGATTGGTAAACAGCCTGGCGGAGGGGAGCCCCCGGTGCCCGGAAATCACGCAATGGGCGCCGGAACCCCCGACCGGCAGGGAGGACCCCTCGACATGGCCGAGGGCGATCTGCAGAACCTCCTCGTCGGTTCCATGGTAAATCGGCAGCGAGACGCCTATGCGGGGGATTTCCACATACCCCAGGATCCCTTTGCCGGACACGTCCAGCAGCCCGTCATAAACGGCCTCCTCCCCATCGGGATGAAAACGGGTTTGATCCCGCGGCAGGGCGGCGTTATATTCCTGCGCCGCCTTCCACCAGCGTTCATAGGCGCCGTCGTCCAGCTTCTCCACGGCCTCCCTGTAGCCGGCAATCGCCCGGGACTGGTGCAGGGAATTCCAGGTATCGCTGACAAACGGGTACAGCAGCAAGGACAGCCCTGCGAGAAGGGCGGCAACCAGGAGTATGGAGATTATTCGGTTCTTCTTGGCCTGCGCATTCTTCATACAGGGTTCTCCTTGCCGCTGCGGCCGGGAAGGGCGTTTCCTTTCCGGCCGCAGCGGGATGCGGTGCGGGTTCCCGGGTTACCTGTTCTCCGTCTTCATGCGTCTTCTGACCACCAGCAGAAGCCCGGCGCCTGCCGCCAGGACGCCGCCCAGCACATAGAAAACCACCGTGCCGATGCCGCCGGTTTCCGGCAGCTCGACGCCCTTGCTGTTGATGACGGCAGCGGTCAGCGAACCGTCATCCACAACCGGTGTGAAGAGGATTTCACCGGTGGCGGCATTGCCGGAAAGGCTGGTCAGGCGAAGACCTGCGTCCTCGTGGGCGGCCGTCACGGTAAATTCGATCGGTTCGACGGTGTTGTACCCCGCCGGAGTCCTGGACTCCGTCAGCCGGTACTCGCCGTCGTCCAGGCCGACGAATGCAAAAGTGGTCAGATCGCCCTCTGCGCCGAGCACCTCCACGGTTTCCCATACGTCTTCGGTTTCGCCTTTGATTTTCTTCTCCAGGGTAAACGCGGCGCCCGGAAGGGCCGCCTGCTCGTTGTCAACCTTGTTGATCACGACCTTATAGGTGAACACGATCACCGTGTCCTCCGGCGTCCGGCCTGTGCCCTGGCCGTTGGGATTGTTGGAAAAGGTGATGTACATGTCGTTGGGATTTCCGGCCGCGCCGACCACAGCCCTTTCGTTAAGGACGGACTCGTACTCCACGGTGACCACGCTGTTGTTGCCGGCTTTTGTCTCTTCGGCCGCGGTTACCGTTTTCAGGTCGGCAAAGCGGACTTCAAAGGTGCAGTCGATCCCCTCCGTAACGACGCTGTAATCCGCGTCATCGACCGGTTTCCCGTCGATATACACCTTCACGCTGTCGCTCTGGAAGGTCAGCCCCTGGCTTTCGGTATCGTGGAAGGTCAGGGCGTATGTACCGTAGGTGCTGTAGTTTGCCGGCAGGGCGGCCATCAGCCGGAAGGGGATGCGGTCGCCGATGTCATGGTCCGCGGTGTCCTGCCACTGCGCATGGACAAGGCTTTCCGAATCGTTGATGTCCTTCACCTTTTTCTCCGAGCGGGGCACGTCCGATTTGGGGGCCATCTCCACGTCCATGACCACCCGCACGATATAATTGGTGTAGGCGTCTTCGCTGCCTTCCAGGCTGTTGTCCCGGTCTTTGACGAGGTAATACCCGGCCGGCAGGCCGGTTATGGCGTATTTCCCCTCAACCGGCGCATCGACGCTGCCCTTGGGCGCGGTGAGATAATCCGCCGCCGTCCCGGCAAACGCCTCGGCGTCCGCCGCCGCGGGGCCGTCCTCTCCGCCGTCCAGTGCTTTCGCCACATCGGCCGCCGAGGTACAGGCGCCGTATTTTTCGCTGTCCGCCGCCTTCAGCGCCTCCAGCAGCCCGGCGCCGTCCACGCTGTCTCCCCATCCGACATTCGAGAGGACTTTTCCGGACAGATCGCCCTGAAAAATCTGATAAGCCTCATAGGCGTGCCCTTCCGCCTCGTTGACGATGGTGATGGAGTACGTTTCTCCCACCGCCAGCGCCGGCACGGCCGGCAGCAGGGTCAGCAGCAGGGTCAGCAGCAGGGACAGCAGGACGGCCGCCCCCTTTCTTGTCTGTTTCATAACCATGTTTCCCCTTTCCTTTTTTCGCTTTTTTATTATTTCCGGCTGCCCTCACGGTCGGGTATGCTTCCCCTCCTTCCGGCGTCCGCGGCGCAGAGACAGAGTCCCCGCGCAGAACGCCCCGATCAGAAGCAGTCCCGCGGTCATATAAGGGAATAGCCCGATGCCGCCGGTTTCCGGAAGGATATATTCCTCCGCCCTGGTATTGGTGATTATGAGCACGCCGGTTTGAATCCCGGCCGCATTGTTGATCGAATAGGCGGTGACAAAGCCGGGGATGGACTCCTCCTCGACGGTATACCGGT
>CAJFTG010000089.1 GCA_904419875.1 Candidatus Avimonas caecicola
CCGTTAATATCTTTTTCATAACAGAACCTCCATTGACTGTATATTGTTTATGATCCTGCATGGGAGCCTTAGAAACGGTTTCACCGGGCAGGCTATGGAAAGCCGGCTCCTGCGGGGCTGATTTCTGCGCCTGTACCTGTACGGCGGAAGAACCGTGCTTCGGCTTAAAGAAGCGCAGCCGCAGGGCGTTGGATACCACGAATACCGAGCTGAAGCTCATTGCCAGCGCCGCCACCATGGGGTTCATTTTCAGCTGGAAGGCGGCAAAGAAGCATCCTGCTGCAATCGGGATGCAGATGGCGTTGTAAAAGAACGCCCAGAACAGGTTTTGCTTGATATTCCGGATGGTGGCTTTGGAGAGTTCAATGGCTCCGGCCACATCCAGCAGGTCGTTCTTCATCAGGACGATATCCGCCGATTCCATCGCCACATCGGTACCGGCCCCGATGGCAATGCCCACGTCCGCCCGGGCAAGAGCGGGTGCGTCATTGATGCCGTCGCCCACCATGGCGACCTTTTTGCCGGACTCCTGGATTTTGCGGATTTCCCGTTCCTTATCCTGGGGCAGCACTTCGGCGATGACCCGATCCACGCCCACCTGCCTGCGGATGGCTTCCGCTGTTTTCTGATGGTCGCCGGTGAGCATGACTACTTCGATCCCCATCTGATTGAGTTCGGCGATGGCCTCCTTGCTGGTGGGCTTGACAACGTCCGCCACAGCGATCATGCCGATGAGCTTCCCGTCCGCGGCAAAGAACAGCGGCGTTTTGCCTTCTGCCGCCATGCTGTCCTGCATCCGGCTCACCGCCGTATCCTGCACGGAAAAGGCCTCCATCATCTTGTGGTTGCCCGCCAGGCATTCCACACCACTGATCCTTCCCTTGATGCCCTGGCCGGGGATCTGCTCAAAGCCTTCCACCGGCAGGAAGGGGATATCCCGTTTCTTTGCTTCTTCGACAATAGCCGCGGCGAGAGGATGCTCGGACAGCTTTTCCAGAGAAGCCGCCGTCTGTAACAGCTGGTTTTCGGTAATTCCGTCGGGGCTTGCCAGATCGGTTACGACCGGCTGCCCCATGGTGATCGTGCCCGTCTTATCCATTACAACGGTCTGCACGGAATGGGCGGTTTCCAGCGCCTCCGCCGACTTAATCAAAATCCCGTTGGTCGCGCCGCGGCCGGTGCCCACCATGATGGCGGTAGGGGTGGCCAGCCCAAGGGCGCAGGGGCAGGACACCACAAGGACAGAAACAGCGATGGTCAGCGCAAATTCAAAGGTAGCGCCGCAGATCAGCCAGACAATGGCGGAAACCAGCGCAATGCCGATGACGATGGGGACAAAGATCCCCGCCACCTTATCCGCCAGCTTGGCGATAGGGGCTTTGGAACTGGTGGCGTCGTCCACCAGGCGGATAATCTGCGCTAAAGCGGTTTCGTCGCCGACTTTGGTGGCCTGCATTTTGAAATAGCCGCTTTTGTTGATGGTAGCCCCGATAACCTTGTCGCCGGGCTGCTTATCCACCGGGATGCTCTCGCCGGTAATGGCGGACTCGTCGATGGAGGCGTTCCCTTCCAGCAGGGCGCCGTCCACCGGGACCGATTCCCCGGCTTTGACGATCAGGATGTCGCCCTTTTCTACTTCTTCCACCGGAACAACGCTCTCCACACCGTCACGGATGATGGTAGCGGTTTTGGGCGCCAGATTCAGGAGCTTGTTGATGGCATCGGACGTCCTGCCCTTGGCACGGGCTTCAAAGAACTTGCCCAGAGTGATGAGGGTAAGGATAGTGCCGGCCCCTTCAAAGTAAAGGTCGTGGGTGAACTGGCTGACCATCGCCGGATCCCCGTGCCCGAATCCAAATGCGATCTTGTAGAGGGCGTACACACCGTAGAGAATGGATGCCCCGGCTCCCAAAGCGATCAGGGAATCCATGTTAGGGGAGCCGTGGAACAATGTTTTAAATCCCATGCGGAAATACTTGTTATTAATGATTGCAATGGGCAGCGTCAGCAAAAACAGGGTGAGGGCATAAATCATGGAATTTTCCGTGCCCAGGAAAAACCCGGGCAGCGGCCATCCCATCATGTGGCCCATGGAAATATAGAACAAGGGAATGGTGAATACAAAAGACCAAATGACCCGGCGCTTCATGGTTTCGTATTCCTTTTTCGCCGTATCCACCGGGGATACCGACTGGGCAGATGCTTTACCCTTTGCCTGTTGGAGGGATGCGCCGTATCCCGCCTTTTCCACTGCGCCGATAATCTGCCCGCTGTTTACCGCAGCAGTATCGTAGGTGACGACCATGCTGTTTTTCAGCAGGTTCACATTACAGTCCTGTACGCCGGGAAGCGATGACACACTTTTCTGCACCCGGGAGGAGCACGCCGCACAGGTCATCCCCGTCACGTTATATCGTTCCTGCATATTTGATGCCTCCTTATTTACCGGATACCCATACAGGGGGTGGGTGTCTATATTCTCAGTATAGAGCAATTCAAGGAAAAAACAACGTCCGTTTGGAAATGCTTTTTGCCCAAAGGGAAGGACTTTGAATCAATTTTTTAGAAATGCGGTTAAAGCATCCTGCCGCTTTTTGAAATCCTCCAGGCCAAGCGCATATAACTCCCGTTCAGCCTGTTCCTTCATGGAATAAGTGCCCACATGGACTGACTGGCTGGGAGCGAAAACAAAAGCTTTTCCTTCCTGTTCTAATGTAAAAACCTTTCTGAAATTTTCGTTGTAGGCAGTGTGCCGGTGGTCGATCAGGGATACGATCTTCGGATACCTCCGGCATCGCCGGGCATAGAAAAAGCGCATGTCCTGCGGCTTTCGGACATAATCCCGCATTTTCGACAGGATAACCACCAGCCGGCCGCAGCCCTTTTCCAGCGCACGTTCTACCGGGATTGCATCGGCAATCCCCCCATCGAAATAGGGAACGCCGTTTAATTCTACCGGGCTGCAGACGGCCGGAATAGCGCTGGAAGCCATGATTAGGCGGTAATCGTCCTGCTTCATGGCATCTTTCCCAAAGTATTCCGGCTCACCGGTCAGGGCGTTTGTGACCACCGCCTCGTATTCTGTGGGATTTTGGAGAAATGCCGGAAAGTCCAGCGGGTCTTTTCCATCTGCCCGTGTCAGGTCTCCATAGATATGCCGAATACCGAACAGATCACCGGTTTTTAGTAAGCTTCTCAGCCCGAAATATTCCGGGTCATGGATGTGCTCTGTAAAAAAGCGCAGATTTCGCCCCCGTTGCCCGGCCAAATAGGAGACAAGATTTCCTGATCCCGCGGAAACGCCGACGCAATAGTCAAAAGTAATCCCGTGATCCAGGAAAGCGTCCAGAATGCCCGCATTATAGGCGCATTTCATTCCGCCGCCTTCCACAACCAGGCCGGTTTTCATTGGTGCATCCCTTCCAACTTGATATAATATCGATCCAGAATATCCTGCAAAGTGATTTCCCGCATCCTGTTCTCCGCCGCTTGCTGAATATCCTGATAAAAATCCTGCAATGCCAGCTGGATATTTACTCCCACGCCGCATTCCGGGTTGGTGTGGGTATCCAGATGAAGCAGGGGTTTTCCTCCTTCTGCCGCATGGTAGACGTCCAGAAGGGTAATATCCGAAGGCTCCCTCGTCAAAGCAGGGCGCGGGTGTCCCGTAACGCTGATCAGCAGCCCGCATTTCCGCAGGGCAGACATCAGCTGCCGCACACAGACGGGATTCGTGCGGATGCTTTCCGCAATTTTATCACTGGTCAGATTGTCGTTGGGATGCAGCGCGATAAACGCCAGAATATGGACGGCGTCGCTTAATTTCGTGGAGTATTTCATATGGTTTCCTCCTTGCTGTAATTTTTATTATAACAGCATATTGACAAAAATACAAGCGGGTGTTAAACTGGATGTTGATGTAAGAATATATTTTACAGCAATTTGCGCAGAGAGGTTATACAAAAATGAGTTTCTATGAGGATTTGGTCATGCAGACCCAGATGAATTACTCCAAATACTATCCTGTCTATGCTTCCGGCGGCACGCCCTATCCGCTGGCTGACAAAAAGCTGCCGTACAGGGAACAGATCTGCCGGCTGGTACAGGAGATAATGGATGCCGACTGTGTGGTGGTGGGCGGGGCTTCCGGTCTGTCCGCTGCCGGTGGCGGGGACTTCTACTATGAAGATAATGCCTCCTTCCGCAAATACTTTGGCAAGTTTGCGGAGAAGTATCATTTCAAAGGCGCTTTTGACGGCATGTTCCGCCAGTGGGATGACCGGGCGGCCTTTTGGGCGTACCTTGCCACTTTCCTGCACACCACCCAGACTGCCCCGGTGCGCCAGCCCTATCTCGACCTGGATGTTTTGCTGAAAGGGAAGGACTTTTTCGTGCTGACCACCAACCAGGACACTCAGTTCGTTAAGCTCTACCCGGAAGACAAGGTGGCGGAAATCCAGGGGGATCACCGTTTCTTCCAGTGCGCCGCCTGCTGCACGGACGACACCTGGGACGCCGTAAAGCCGGTGGAGGAAATGATGGCCGCCATGGGGGACGGAATCACCATTCCTGCGGACAGGATCCCCCGCTGCTCCCACTGCGGCGGCGAGGCATTCCCCTGGGTGCGGGGATACGGCAACTTCCTGCAAGGCAAAAAGTATGAGGAGCAATACGAAAAAATCTCCCGCTATGTGCTGGAGCACAGGGAGAAAAAAATCCTCTTTCTGGAGCTGGGTGTGGGCCGCATGACGCCGATGTTTATCCAGGAGCCCTTCTGGAACCTGACGCTCAGCTTCCCCCATGCCCGGTATATTGGCGTTAACGACAAATATGACTTTTTGCCCAAGCAGCTGGAGGACAAGGGTATGACCATTGTGGCCGATATTGCCCAGGTTCTGCGGGATGCGCGGAACGCTATGAAAAATGGAGAGAGTAATTCATGAGCAGCGAAAGCCAGACGGCGCTTCGGGAACTTGCGGAGCGCATCGACCAGGCGGATGCCATCGTAATCGGCGGCGGCTCCGGTCTGTCCAGCGCGGCCGGGTACGACCACTACCACTGGTCCCCGGCGCTTTTGGAAGCGTTGGCTCCCTTTCGGGAGCAGTATGGATTTACCTCCCCGCTGGCGGGATTCTACCACTGCTTTTCCAGCTATGGAGAGCAGTGGGGATATTACAGTCAATACATCCGCTTCATGTGGGAGGCCCCGACGGGGCAGCCTTATTTGGACTTGCAGGCGCTTGTTGCGGACAAGCCTGCCTTTGTGCTGACTACCAATGTTGACCGGCAGTTTTTCCGGGTGTTTCCCCCAGAACAGATCTGCGCCTTTCAGGGGGACTTTGGTTACTGCCAGTGCAGCCAGCCCTGCCGGGATGAGCTTTGGGAGAACTATGAACTGGTGAAGGAATTGACCGGTCGCTTGGAAGGTTTGTGCCTGCTGGAGGAGAACATTCCCCGCTGCCCGGACTGCGGACGGGTGCTGGTGCCCTGGGTGCGGGACGATACTTTTTTGGAAGGGCGCGCATGGAGGATGCAGATGGATCGCTACCATGCTTTTCTCCGCCACTGGCTTCTGGAGCAGACCGGAAAAAATATCCTGCTGTTGGAGCTGGGTGTGGGTGAAATGACGCCCAGCATCATCAAGCTGCCCTTCTGGGAGTTGACGGCCAGAAATGAGAATGTCTTTTACGCCTGCCTCAACAAAGAGGCGTCCCATGCGCCGGAGCACCTGCGGGGACGCAGCCTGTATCTGCAAGGCGATCTGGCGGAAGTGTTGGCCGCCCTCCGGCAGAAATGATCTGTCATAACAAAAGTAGAGCGGGAAGGAACATACGAACATGATTGATTGGAATTCTATTGCGAAAAAAATCAAAGAGGCGGACGCCATCCTGATCGGAGCCAGCAACGGCCTGTCCATCACCGAAGGACTGCACCTGTTTGCGGACAATGAAGCCTTCGAGAAATTATTCGGAGATTTCAAACGGAAGTACGGCCTGCGCTGTATTTTGCAGGGCATGATGGCCCAGTGGCCCAGCGAGGAGGAAAAGTGGGCTTTCTGGGCGCGTCTCATCTACCACTACTGCGGGCAGTACTGGCCCACGCCGGTGATGGAGGACCTAAAGGCCATTGTGGGGGATAAAGATTATTTTGTTGTCACCTCCAACGGGGAGTGCCACTTCGAGCTGTGCGGCTTCGCCCCGGAAAAAATCTATGAGATTGAGGGCAACTGGCTGACCATGCAGTGCGCCCGCCCCTGCCACGACACTCGCTATCCCAGTTTGGAGCTGGCGGAAAAATTGGCCGCCGCCGAGCAGGACGGCTGTGTGCCCACAGAGCTGGTACCCCGCTGCCCCAAGTGCGGCGGACCTATGGACATCCACATGGGCGCCGGAGATCGGATGATTCTGGATGCCGCCGCCCAGGCGCGGTTCCAGAAATTTCTGGACGCCTATCACGGGAAGAAGCTGGTGGTATTGGAGCTGGGCATCGGCTGGCGCAATCAGCTCATCAAGGCCCCGCTGATGCGTCTGGTGGCAAACGAACCGAATGCCTCCTATGTGACCATCAATCTTGGAGAGGTCTACATTGCGGAGAATATCAAAGCGAAGTCTTTCGGCCTGGACGGACGGCTGGACAAATTGCTGCCTGCCTTGCGGGAGGCATGCGAATCATGATGATCCCGCAACCGGTTCAAAAGGATTATAACAGATGGCATCTTTTTCTGGAGCAGGAGGTACAGTTTTCGCTGTCTGACAGCGAGAAACACACCAAGGAACACTGCGCCAGGGTATTGCTGTTTGCTCTGCTGATCGCGGAGAAAATGAAGCTGCCCCGAAAAGAACGGGAGGCACTGTGCGCTGCCGCCGTGTTCCACGACTCCCGCCGCCAGGATGACTGGCTGGATATGGGCCACGGCCAGCGGGCGGCGGACTACTATCGGGATTACTGCCGGACGCACTCGCTGCCCTTTGACGAAAGGGTCTATCTGGTTATGGCTTTCCACGACCGGGACGATGTTTTAGGTGAGGCGGCGTTGGCGGAGCAGGAGGACGGCGTTCTCCTGTATCGTATTTTTAAGGATGCCGATGCCCTGGATCGCTTTCGCCTGGGGCCGGATGGGCTTGACGTCCGCTATCTGCGCACCGATACCGCCAGATCTCTTTATCCCGATATCAAACAATGTTGGGAACGGAAAAACGATTGATTTTATTAGGAGGCGTTGCTAAGCGCAAGCCTCTTTTTCTTTGCCCAAACGGAAGCGCTTTTGTCCCGGAAGGGAGCAATCCCCCAAAACCCATTGACCAGAGAGTCAGATATCCATATACTACAAGTGAACGATTAAGCAATCGTTAAATAATAAGGCCCTGAAAGGAGCAAGTATCATGAAGAAAACATACAAAATTGAGGTTGACTGCGCGAACTGTGCAAACAAGATGGAAGAGGCTGCCCAGAAGACGCCGGGCGTTAAAGCAGCCACCGTTAATTTTATGACGCTCAAAATGAATGTGGAGTTTGAAGAAGGACAGGAGCCGAAAGCCGTGATGGAGCAGGTTCGCAAAAACTGTAAACGTGTTGAGGACGACTGCGAAATTTATCTGTAAAAGTCCCCTGCTGAAAGGGGATGATCCGAACAACTGAGAAGGAGGAACTTGCGCGATGCAGGAACTGATTATCCATATTTTGCTTGCCGTTATCGCCGTGATGGCAGTGGGACTGCTGATTTGGGGGCAGGCAAAAAACAACAATATGACAAAGAAACAAAAGAAGATGCTGGGACGAATCCTGGCGGCCACTGTTCTGCTGCTGATCCTGCAGCTTGTGCCGGGAACGGTATTCAGCCCATTAGATGTCCTTGTCCCCGGTCTTGGATATTGGGTGCGACTGGCACTGTATTTAGTGGACTATCTCATCATCGGGTACGACATTCTTATCAAAGCACTCAAAGGAATTAAAAACCG
>CAJFTG010000090.1 GCA_904419875.1 Candidatus Avimonas caecicola
AAGGAGGTGCGCCCTTTCATCAGCTGATCCATGGCGTTTTGAATCTGAAGCTCGGTCCGGGTATCCACCGAGCTGGTTGCCTCGTCCAGAATCAGCATCGGCCTGTTGGCGATCATCGCCCGGGCGATGGTAAGCTGTTGCTTCTGGCCCTGCGAAAGGTTGACCTGGTCGTTCAGCACCGTATCATACCCCTTGGGCAGGGTGCGGATAAAATGATCCAGCCCTACCGCCTTACAGGCGGCTTTCATTTGTTTTTCCGTAACGTCTTGATTGTTGTATATCAGGTTTTCCCGCACGGTGCCCTCGAACATCCAGGTGTCCTGAAGCACCATGCAGAATTGGTCGTGAACGTTCTCCCGCGTAAGTTCTTTTGTGGGCACGCCGTCAATCCGGATTTCCCCGCCCTGCAGTTCGTGAAAGCGCATCAGCAGGTTGACCATGGTGGTTTTGCCCGCGCCGGTGGGGCCGACAATGGCAATCTTCTGCCCCGGCTTCGCCTCGGCGGAGAAATCGTGGATAATCACCCGGTCGGAATCCTCGTAGCCGAACCGGACGTGGCGGAAATCGACTTCGCCGCAGACATTCTCCAGCTTTTTCGTCTTGGCGCTTTCATCCTCCATTTCCTCGGCCTCCAGGAACTCAAAGACGCGCTCGCCGGCGGCGGCGCCCGACTGCAGGGTCTGCACCGCCTGCGCCATCTGGCTGAGAGGCTGGGTGAAATAGCGGACGTACATCATAAACGCCACAATGACCTCAAAGCCAATCACGCCGTTCATGGTGAGCAGCGCGCCCACCACGCAGACCGCCACGTAGCCCAGGTTGCCGATAAAGCCCATCAAAGGCTGCATCATGCCGGCCATGCACTGCGCCTTAAAGGCGCTGTCCCGCAGGGAACCGTTGTGATTCTCAAAAACCTTTTTGGAGGATGCTTCACCGTTGTACGCTTTGATCACGGTGTGTCCGGCAAAGACCTCTTCCACATGGCCGTCCAGCAAGCCCAAATCCCGCTGCTGCCGGACAAAGTACTTCTGGGAATGCCGGGTGATGAGCAGCATTAAAGCAAATCCGATCAACGTTGCGGCCACCGCTGTGAGCGTCATCACCACGTTGGTCGCCAGCATCATGATCAGGGAACCGAGGAACAGCGTCATTGCCGAAATCAGGTTGCCGATGCTTTGATTCATCGACTGGGAGATAGTATCCACGTCGTTGGTCACCCGGGAAAGGACATCGCCGGTGCTGGTGCGGTTGTAGAACCACATGGGCAGCCGGTGGATCTTGCGGGAAATATCCCCGCGCATGCGCTGGGAAACTCTCTGCGTGATCGTCGCCATAATAAAATGCTGAAGCAGAGAAAGAATGGCGCCGACGGCATAGAACGCTACCAGCGTTAGGCCAATACGGGTGACCGCTTCCAAATCGATGCCGGAGGCCAAGCCGTCGGTAATCACCTTGGTCAAATCCGAAAGCTTATCCGGCCCAAGCAGGGTAAAAACCGTACCGGCGATGGCGCATACCACCGCGATTACAATGGCGGGAAGATATTTTTTACAGTAGAGCAGCAGCTTTTTCCAGGTGCCGGTAAAATCCTTGGCTTTTTCCCCGGCGCCCCGGCCCATTCCACCGCCCATAGGGCCGCGGGGCATTCCGCGCCTTGGAGCGTTAGCGGTATATCCTTTATTTTCCATTACGCCAATTCCTCCTTTGAAAGCTGGGACAGGGCGATTTCCTGATAAACGCTGCAATTCTTCATCAGTTCCTCATGGGTGCCCATACCGGCCACCCTGCCCTCGTCCAGCACAATGATTTTATCCGCGTTCCGGATGGTGCCGATCCGCTGCGCGACGATCAGCCGGGTGGCGTCGCCGCATTCTTTATCCAGAGCCTGGCGCAGAGCGCGGTCGGTCTTGTAATCCAGAGCCGAGAAAGAATCGTCAAAAATGAAGATCTCCGGCCGGCGGCAGACCGCACGGGCGATCGACAGCCTCTGCCGTTGTCCGCCGGAAAGGTTGGAACCGCTTTGGGCAATATACCCGTCGTAGCTTTCCGGCATTTTTTCCACAAAATCGTTGGCCTGCGCCGTATAGACGGAATCCACGATATCGGAATCCAGAAATCCGTTTTTTCCGTTATCACCAAAGGCCACGTTGCTCCGCACGGTACCGGCGAACAAAATGGCTTTCTGGGAAACATAGCCGATCTTATTGCGCAGGGCCGCCTGCGTGTATTCCCGCACGTCCACGCCGTCCACCAGCACCCGGCCTTCTGTGGCGTCATAAAAGCGCGGTATCAGGTTAATCAGCGTGCTTTTGCCGCTGCCGGTGGAGCCGATGAATGCAACGGTCTCCCCCTGATGGGCGGTGAAGGAGATGTCTGTCAGCACGTTTTCCTCCGCGTCCGGATAGCGGAAGCTGACGTTCTGGAACCGGATTTCGCCTTTTTCCCCGGCCTTTCCCTCGGCGGCGTGCCCGTCCTCAATGGAGGCTTCGGTGTCCAGTACCTCATTGATGCGTTTGGCGGAAACCGAGGCACGGGGCAGCAGGACAAAAATCATGACCAGCATCATAAAGGACATGACCACCTGAATCGCGTATTGCGAAAAGACCACCATTTCGGAAAACAGCGGCAGTTTATCCATTATCCCGGCATTTTGAATCAGGTAGGCGCCAATCCAGTAAATCGCCAGGGAAAGCCCGCTCATGACCAGCTGGACGCCGGGGAACAGCACAGACATGGTGCGGTTGGCAAACAGCTGCGTTCCGGTCAGCTCGTCGTTGGCGGCGTCAAACTTTTTCTCCTGATAATCCTCAGCGTTATAGGCCCGGACGACCTGCTGGCCGGTCAAATCTTCCCGGGTAACCCGGTTGATGTTGTCGGTCAGGGTCTGGAGCTTTTTGAATTTGGGCATTGCCAGTGCAATACAGCTGCCCACAACGGTAAGCAGCACCACCACGGCCACACCGGTGGCGGTGGTCCACTGCCAACTGCTTCCCGCAATCTTGCAGATGGCCCAGATGGCGGTGATCGGCGCTTTCAAAAGCACCTCCAAGCCCATGACGATCAGCATCTGCACCTGCGTGACATCGTTGGTGGAGCGGGTAATCAGGCTGGCGGTGGAGAATTTCCCGATTTCCGCCATGGAGAAGGACTGCACCTTGTCAAAAATCTGTCCCCGCAGGTTGGCGGAAAAGTTGGAGGCAATCCGCGCCGCGCAAACCGTGGTAAGCACAGCCGACGCCAGGCTTCCGAGAGCACAGAGCAGCATCTTCCCCCCGGCGGCAAGGATGGCGCTCATCTCGCTCCCTTCCGTTTGCACCAGCGTAGTGATTTCCGACATATAGTCCGGCATCGTCAGGTTCAGCCATACCTGCACAAAGATGAGGGCAAAAGCGGCGGCGGCCAATATCCACTCTGTTTTGGTGAAACGCTTGAGCAGTTTCAGCATCACATACACTCCTTTTTCTTGTGGGTATTTTTTGATTCGCCGTCAGTATAACCGTGAAATCTAAACTGAAAAGAAACGGACGGATATCTTTTGTTCAACGCAGTTCGCCCGGGAAGGCTTTGATTTCAGCGGCGGCCTTTTTCGGCCCTTTCTTGACTTTTATCGGCAGACATATTAAAGTGTACTTGAAGGCACAGGGGCGTATTTCTGCCGGAAGAATTGGTTTGGAAGAATTCTATAAAAGAGGTTCCTCAAATAGTCCGCCTTCCTTCCCATACCCTGCGGTATTACGAAGGCGGCGGCTTTCTATCCAAGATCAGGCGGGATGCCGCCGGGCGCCGCGTTTATTCGGAACAGGACTTGGCAAATATCAATCCGATCAAATGCCTGCGGTTCTGCGGCCTGTCCTTCCGCCGGCTGAAACGCTTCTTCGCCTGTTATCATGCGGCGGTACCGGCAAAAGAACGGCAAGAGCTCCTGAATGAGTTTCTCCAAGCGCTAAAGGACAAGCAAACGGAATTTTGCAGGGCGATTCAGCGGCTGGAAGCTTAAACGGATTTTTCGGGAAAAACGGAATCACTCCCGAAGAGATTGTGCTGGTGACTGTGATGATCCATATTTTAGTGGTAGATGACGATAAAAACACCCGGCGCCTGCTGCGCGCCGTACTGGAAGCGGAAGCATATCAGGTTTCCGAAGCGGAGAACGGGGAGCAGGCGCTGGAGGCGCTGGACCGGGAGCATGTGGACCTGGTTGTGCTGGATGTCATGATGCCCAAAATGGACGGGGCGGCCGGAACGACCTGCCGGTCTTGATGGTCTCCGCCAAGCAGCTGGCTGCCGATCGAAAAAAGGGCTTTCTTGTGGGAATCGACGACTATATGACCAAACCTGTTGACGAGGAGGAAATGCTCCTGCGCATCAAGGCGCTGCTTCGCCGCGCCCAAATTGTGAGCGAAAATAAAATCGTGATCGGCGGCGTGGTGCTGGATTACCCGTCTTTTTCCGTCACCGGCCACGGGCAGACGCAGACGCTGCCGCAGAAGGAATTTCAGCTATTATATAAGCTGCTCTCCTATCCCGGCCAAATCTTCACCCGCATTCAGCTGATGGACGAGATCTGGGGGATGGAAAGCGACACGGGGTGGGAAACGGTGACGGTCCATATCGGACGGCTGCGCAAACGGTTCGCAGGCTGGCCGGAATTTGAGATCGTTTCGGTACGCGGACTCGGGTATAAGGCGGTGAAGAAGGTATGAGATTTAAGAAACGGCCGTTTAAATGGCAGGTCCGGCTTCTGTTCACCCTGATGATCTTCGGCATTCTGGTCGTCACCATGCTGATTGTCGGCACAGGCGCCTATATCCTTTACCAGGCGGGAGTGTTGTCTCCCTTAATGCGGGAAAAAAGCTTTTTCCCTATGACCCTTCTGATTTTCATTCTGGCCAGTATGGCGGTCAGCACCGTGCTCACCCTGCTGTTCAGCCGGGTTCCCCTCCGCCCGGTCCACACGCTGGTGGATGGCATGGCGCAGCTTGCCCAGGGAAACTACAAATCCCGCATTGACCTGGGCGATACGCCCCTGGGGGAAAATCTGTCGGAGAGCTTTAATCTCCTGGCTGAAGAACTGGAAAACACCGAAATGCTCCGTTCGGATTTTGTCAACGGGTTCTCCCATGAATTTAAAACGCCCATCGTATCCATTCTGGGCTTTGCCAAACTGCTCAACCGCGGCAGCGTTCCCGTGGAGCAGCAGAAAGAATACCTTAAAATCATCGAGGAGGAATCCGCCCGGCTGGCGGCCATGGCCACCAATGTCCTGAACATGACGAAGATCGAAAATCAGAATATCCTGACCGATGTTACCCAATATGACCTGTCCGAGCAGCTTCGCACCTGTGTGCTTCTTTTGGAGAAAAAGTGGACCCGCAAAAAGCTGCAGATTACCGTGGATTTCGAGGAATATACAATTTTCGGAAACGAAGAAATGCTCAAGCAGGTGTGGATCAATCTTTTGGACAACGCCGTCAAATTCACCCCGGATGAGGGGGAGGTATCCATTGCAATTCAAGGGCAGCAGGAACGTCTGACGGTTGAGATCAGCAACACCGGTTCGGAAATCCCTCCGGCCGATCAGGCCCGTGTTTTTCAGAAGTTCTATCAGGGGGATCATTCCCGTGCGACGCAGGGCAACGGCCTGGGGCTTTCCATCGCGCAGAAAATCGTCCGGCTGCATAATGGGCAAATTGGAGTTTCCAGCCGGCCCGGAAGAACCACGTTTTCTGTTGAATTGCCGGCGCATCCGCCCTTTTGATTAGAGCCCGTTTACAGAACAGGAGGGAACGCTATGCCTGTCGAGATGAAAAACCTCATCGCGGCAACATTTACCGACATGGTGCGGCAGAAAGGGATCGACAAAGTGACGGTCAAGGCCCTGATTGACGCCTGCCATATTTCCAGACAGACCTTTTATTATCATTTTCAGGACATCATGGACGTGGTGGAATGGTCAACCCAAAGGGCGATGCGGGATACTCTCTCCCGCAGCCTTGAAAAAGACACGCCGCAGGATGCCCTTGATGTTTTAATTTCCTCCATACTGGAAAACAAGGTGCTGCTCCGCAAGCTTCTGGATTCCCAGCGGCGGGGGGAGATGGAGCATCTTTTCATGATGACCGCCCGTTCTTTTTTTGAGGAGATGCTCAAAGCGAGGGGCCCGGCTGTTTCCCTGAGCTATGCCGATCTGGAAATCGCCCTTGATTTTTTTGCGTTTGGCATCACCGGGACGATCCTCCGGAACCTGGCACAGGAACGAACCGACACCAGAAAGCTGGCCGAACAGATTTGCCGTATCCTGCCCAACTATATTGTGAAAGAGTAAAAGGAGAAGCATACAACAGCGGTATGCTTCCCCTTTTTCCTTTGAAACGCCCGGCCTTTTCCATAACGCCGCTTTTTGCGGCCGGTGCTATGCTTGGTATCTCTTCGCAAGCTGCATATAATGCTTATACAAAATCCCATAGCGGTACAGGTATCCCGGCTTCCAGGGCTTTGCCTTCCCGCAGAAATGCAGGATCACGGTATGCTCCATCACCCAATCCAAATCCGCTTCCCCGGAGCTGCGTATGAAATAACTGTTGTAGTTGCGGGCGTCGTAATTCCAGACCGCGTCGTCCAGCTGCAAAATCTGTTTTCCGTACAACGCATTTAAGACATCCTGATCCGGCAGAATAAGCCCCTTGCTGTGTTCCGCGGCAAAAGCAAACACCTCTTCCGGCAAGATGCTTTCCCGGCAGGCCCTTAAATCAATCAGCAGCACGCCGGAATTAAAATAATCGCTGTCGGTTCCAAGCCGCAGCCGGTTTACGTTGTTGGCGAGCTCCGTCACCCCTGTATGGGAGGCGGCCGCGAACAGCTTGCCCTGCATGTCCAGCTCCCATAGAGGACGGAGAGGATTGATGACCAAAATATCCGGGTCCAAATATAAGACCCTGTCCAGCGTATCCGGCAGAAGATGGGCTGCCAGCAGCCGGTAGTACATTTCCTGAGGATACCGCTTGGTAACCGGGGCGTCTTTAAAAAATGAGGACGGAACCGGAACGGGAACCAGCCTGTAGCCATATTCCCTGCATTGGACGTCCACTTTCCCCATGGCGCTTTCTGAAACACGGCTGTGCATAAAATAAAGCTCGATCACCTCGTCCGGGTTGTTGACCCACAGGGAGGTAAGGAGCACCTGCAGCTGCGGCAGGTAGTTTTCATCCAGCGCCACCAACAGCCGTATAGGCTCCTGTTTCATTTTACCGCATACCAACTTTGCTCACCGCCACCACGATATGATCAATTCCCAGAATCAGAAGATACGCCCCGATTACGTAACCGACGGAAAGGAACGAAAGGAAGGGGTTGAAAATCATGAATACGCCCAAAATCAGGCCAATGACATTAATAACCAGCGTTAGGTAATAATACCCTGTCCCGGCCGTCCACCGGATAACCGGCAGGTGGGTCAGCCGGGAGATACAGTGGGTGATAAACCAGAGGGGGAACAGAATCGTCATGGCCCATTTCCCTGCGTTTGGGTTAATCAAAAGCAAAATTCCCGCAATCAAGCTTAAAATTCCGGTGACCAGGGAGACGGCCGGGCCAAAACCGGTGTGCTTTTCCACCTTCACGTAAAAGGCGATATCCATAATCCCGGTTACAATGGCTAAAATCCCGTAAAGAAAAACGATACCGGTCAGCGCGCTGGAGGGGCGGACAAAGGTGTAAATCCCAAATACAACCAGCAGGATTCCAACAATAAGCTCTCCCCATCCCAGCATAGATCTTCTTTTCATAAGCGAATGCCTCCTGTTACATTCATCATTCTGGAATCTCCGGCAGCCTGCCGGAGATTCTTTTTCACTCCGCATTTAGTTTAGCAGATTTCCCCCTCTGTCCGCACTTTATAATTCTCTGATTTTATCATGACAAAAACGCGGAAGTGTAAAAAAGACTGACACTTCCGCGTTTTTGTAAGTACACATGAAAGAAACTGCAAGTGGCCGGTCATTTAAAAACTTGCCATAATTATGGCGGACAGTAAAAACGGGATTCCGAAAGGAGCGTTGTATGCCATGAAACTGAGTCAGGGGATTTTTTCCATCAAGCTTTATGAATTGGAACAGCAGTACGCCGAGATGCTGAGCAGGCTTCAAATCTGCCAGCAGGAGGATCACCAAAAGCTTTCGGCCGAGCTGCAGCGCGTCAAGGACGAATACAGAAGCAAGGAGCTCGTGCTGCAGAACAGCATAAAAAACAGCCGGTCAAAGGCTGTCGCGACGCTTTCCGACGCGCAGCTTCATTACCTTCATCAGGCGAGAGAAATTTTGCAGCGGGAACTGCCCGAATACCTTCACAGCGAGGGCAGCAGCCGGATTGAGGACCAGGCGGAAGCCGCTTCCCTTTATGCGGAATATGCCGTGGACTTCGCCGTCCAATCCGCCCGGTATGCGCTGATTGCCGCCATGACGGCCATCGATTTGCAGATGACCTTAGAAGAACAAACGGGAGGGAAACCGTCATGAGGAAAAAACAGGATATGCCCTCATCGGCTTTGGCTCGGCAGAGCTGCGGCAGGCGGCTTGACCGGCAAGGCTGCAAAGGAAGCACAAAAAGGGCAGGAATGCCCGGCTAATCCAGGGCGACCCGCCGCAGGGGCAGGAAAGCGCAGGGAAGCGCAGGGAAACGCAGGGAAACAAAGAGGTCCGTCAGAAAACAGAAAGGGAGGAACCGTTTTCATGAATGAAGTGAAAAAGCCGAAGAAACCCTTGATTTTTTATTATGGGATCGTATTGATCATTCTGCTGCTGTTTAATTTTCTGGCCATGCCCTGGCTGATGCAGCGGCGGGTAAAAGAAGTGGATTACGGCACCTTTATGACCATGACCGCGAATGGGGAAATCGGGCAGGTGGAAATCCAGGCGCAGGAAAACCAGATTGTTTTTACAGACAAGGAGAATACGCAGGTCTATAAGACCGGCATGGTGGACGACCCGGATTTGACCCAGCGCCTCTGGGAATCCGGCGCCAAGTTTTCCGGGGAAATCATCGAGCAGATGTCCCCTCTGCTGAGCTTCCTGCTCACCTGGGTGCTTCCCATCCTGATCTTTGTGGGCATTGGTCAATATATGTCAAAAAAGATGATGGAACGGGCCGGCGGACCGAATTCCATGGCCTTCGGCATGGGAAAAAGCAACGCCAAGGTCTATGTAAAATCCTCGGAAGGCATCAAATTCTCTGACGTCGCCGGCGAGGATGAAGCAAAGGAAAACCTGGCAGAAATCGTGGATTACCTGCACAATCCCAAAAAGTACAAGGACGTAGGCGCCGCCATGCCCAAAGGCCTTTTGCTGGTGGGCCCTCCCGGCACCGGCAAAACCATGCTGGCAAAGGCCGTGGCCGGCGAGGCGAATGTCCCCTTTTTCTCCATGTCCGGTTCCGAGTTTGTGGAGATGTTCGTGGGCATGGGCGCTGCTAAAGTGCGGGACCTGTTTAAGCAGGCAAAGGAAAAGGCGCCCTGTATCGTGTTCATCGACGAGATCGACGCGATCGGCAAGAAACGGGACGGGCATATCGGAGGAAACGACGAACGCGAGCAAACTTTGAACCAGCTGCTCACCGAGATGGACGGCTTTGAAGAAAACAGCGGCGTAGTGCTGCTGGCCGCCACCAACCGGCCGGAATCGCTGGATCCCGCCCTGACGCGGCCCGGCCGCTTCGACCGCCGGGTGCCGGTGGAGCTTCCCGACTTAAAGGGACGCGAGGCGATTCTGAAAGTACACGCCAAGAAAATCAAGCTCGGCGATAATGTGGATTTCGCAAGAATCGCCCGTATGGCTTCCGGCGCCTCCGGCGCGGAGCTGGCCAACATCGTCAATGAAGCGGCTCTGCGGGCGGTTCGCAGCGGCCGGAAATCCGTGACGGAGGAAGATCTGGAGGAGAGCATCGAGGTCGTCATTGCCGGCTACCAGAAGAAGAACGCCATTCTGACCGACAAGGAAAAAAGGATTGTGGCTTACCACGAAATCGGCCATGCTCTTGTGGCGGCCAAACAGTCCCATTCCGCGCCGGTGCAGAAAATCACCATCGTCCCCCGAACCAGCGGCGCACTGGGCTACACCATGCAGGTGGAGGAGGGCGATCATTACCTGATGAGCAAGGAAGAAATTGAAAACAAGATCGCCACCCTGACCGGAGGCCGGGCGGCCGAGGAAGTCATTTTCGGCTCCGTTACCACCGGCGCCTCCAACGATATTGAACAGGCTACCAAGCTGGCAAGGGCTATGATTACCCGCTACGGCATGAGCGAGGAGTTCGACATGGTGGCGATGGAAACGGTGGACAACCAGTATCTGGGCGGAGACGCCTCCCTCGCATGCTCTGCGGAAACGCAGCGGGAAATCGACAAAAAGGTGGTCGAACTGGTCAAGCGGGAGCATCAGAAGGCCATCCAAATTTTGACAGAAAACCGCAGACAGCTGGACGAGCTGGCCAAGTACCTTTATGAAAAGGAAACGATCACCGGCGAGGAATTCATGCAGATTCTGGAGGCACAATCTTGATCGGCCGGATTAAGAAGGATTGGAGGGATTCGCCGGATTGGAAGGGGAGAAGCTTTTGTTTGACCTTGACTTCCCGCGGTAATATTCGGCCGAAAAGGAATCTTTTTCGCGCTCACTTTCACGCGCACTTTCGCGCTCACTTTCGCACGCACTTTCGCGCTCACTTTCGCGCTCACTTTCGCGCGCACTGAAAAGGGCCTTTCCGGGAAGCAGGGCAGTGGCAGCATAGCCTACAGGCGTAAGCTGTGCTGCCATTGCCGCTTTTTGCCGCGGTGTGGAAATGACTTCATACGTCGAAGTAGCAGCTGCGGCTGGCAACTTCCAACGCCGCGGATGCCTTGACAATGCCTCCTTCCGGGGCCAACTTCCGGACACGGCGGGTTCATCAGCAAATCGGCGGGGAGAAAAGAACCCGGCATGAAGAATCTGAGAAAGCATGGTTTCCCTTTTCAAGAATATCCAAAACCTCTGAATTCCGATACAATAGGGATATTATCAAAAGGGGGAGATCTTTATGAAAAATAAGCCGTGTGTTTTAACACACAAACAAATCGGCCGTTATGCCAAACATCTGCAGGAGCAGGAGCGCGCGGCGCAAACCATCCAGAAATATACGCACGACCTGATTGCCCTGTTGAAGTATTTAGACGGCAGACAGCTCACAAAAGGGGTTCTGATTGAATGGAAAGGGCATCTGATGGAAAAATACGCACCGGCGTCGGTTAATTCCATGCTGACGGCGGTCAATTGCTTTTTGGCATTTACAGGCCGCCGTGAAATGGCTGTTCGCCTTTTGAAAATCCAGAGGACCCTGTTCTGTGATGAAAGCAGGGAACTGTCCCGCGAGGAATATACCCGTCTTGTGCGCACTGCCGAAACCAGAGGGAATCAGCAGCTGGCCCTGGTCATCCAAACCATATGCGCCACGGGCATTCGGGTTTCGGAGCTGCAACATATCACGGTTGAAGCCGTCCTTGCCGGACGTGCGCAGGTTTCCAACAAAGGGAAACAGCGAATCGTATTTATACCGAACACACTGCGAAAAATATTGAAGAAATATCTGCACAAACAAAAAATCACCGCCGGAGCGGTGTTTGTAACGCGAACGGGCAGGCCGTTAGACCGTTCGAATATCTGGCGGAGCATGAAAGCCTTGTGTGAACAGGCCGGCATTGCTCCTGAAAAGGTGTTTCCCCACAATTTGCGGCACTTTTTTGCAAGGGTATACTACTCAATGGAAAAAGACTTGCTGAGGCTGGCGGACATCCTTGGTCATTCCAACATAAATACCACACGCATTTATACAGCGGAAAGCAGCTTTGTCTGTGCCCGCCGTTTAGAGCATATGAAATTGGTCATCACATGAATCCTGTTATGGCGGCAATAAGATCATACAACATAATTTTCGTTATGTTGTACGGGCTCACTTAATCAATTTTAACTTTTTTAATTATACTACAAAGCTCTCTTTCCTGCAACACATAGTTTCCGTAATATATAGTCGATAAGAAAATTTCCCACAATAAAACAGCTTAATTAGGCGAAGACAAGCCGCCATCTTACGCCCATCCCTTTTTTGTCTATTTCCGTTCGCTCTG